>NZ_SZNK01000001.1:4822500-4827500 GCF_005217615.1 Brevibacillus antibioticus | reverse complement strand
ACATCAAACCCTTTTTCAGCAGCAGCATCAACAAAAACGCCATCGCGAATTCCCTCGGCATATCCTTGTATGGACATGAGAGGGGTTTTTAGCTCGTGGGAAGCATTCTGTAAAAATTGCCGCTGGATTTCATGAAAACGATCGAGCTCTTGTGCCATGGAGTGGACACTATTCGAGACTTCAGCAATTTCACCGCGAGCAGGAATGAGTTGGACCTCGGAAAAACGCCGTGCTTGAACCTTTTTTATTTCTCTCGTCAATTTATGCAGTGGCTTCACCATACTACGCGTAATAAAAAAGCTGAGCAAAATGGTAGATATGGCTCCAATTAAAACGATGAGTAATATGTTATTCGTCATCTCCATCCGAATGTCTTTTAGTCCACGGACAGGAGAGGCCAGAATAAGTCGTTGCTTTTCGTCGTTTTTAAAAGGTAAGGTAACGACCACGTAATCATCACTACCGACTATCCAAATGTTTCGATTTTGCCTTTTCTCTGCTTTACGCTCAAGGGCATCCATCCACTCATTCAAATTTGAGGAAGGCAGGGACGTATAGAGTACTTTTTTCTTTTTTCCTAAGAGCAAAACTTCTATCTTGCGATTGGAGACGAGAAGTTTTTCGAGTTCTGCGACTCCCTCAGTTTCAATCTTTACATTTGATTCGTTCATTTTTTCAATCCAGAATCGACCTTTTAGGTTTAATTCATTCTTTTGCTGCTCGATTAAATTATCCAGCAAAAATGAATTGATCAGGATAGCTGATACCCCCATGACAAGACAGAGAAGAAGGGCAAACATTAACGTAATGCGAAATTGGATACTCATTCATCCTTCGTTCCTTCCAAAGTTCGCAGGCGATACCCAAAGCCCCAAACCGTTTCAAGAGGAATCTTGCCCAGCTTTTTTCGAATACGACGAATGAGATCATCAACCACCCGATCACTTCCAAAATAATCATATCCCCATATAAGAGAGAGCAGCTCATCACGGGAAAAAGCCCGATTCGGATGCCCTGATAAAAGGCTGAGTACCTGAAACTCTTTCGAGGTCACCTCTACTTCCTCCCCAAAAGAATACACGAGACGTTTGTGCTTATCTAACACAAGAGCACTGTTTGCGGTCTCGTCCGCATGGGATTTCATCTGTTTCCAACGTTGGAGTGCTCGATTCACGCGTGCCACTAATTCACGAGGACTAAAAGGTTTGGTGAGATAATCGTCGCTTCCTAGCTCTAGTCCAAGAATCTTGTCTACTTCTTCGTCGCGAGCAGAGACCATGATGATAGGCGTTTCTGAGTTAGCACGAATACGTCGGCAAAACTCATAACCATTCATGCCTGGCAACATGATGTCCAATACCCATAGATCGGGGGGATTCTCTTGCTCTAAAGCAATAGCCTCTTCGGCTGATTCAACGGCAGTTGTAACATAGCCTTCCTTTTCCAGATAGGCTTCGACGATCTGACGAATATTGATATCATCGTCTACGATAGCAATGTGAAAGGTCTTCATAGGATTCCTCCGCGAACCTTAAGATTCTCACTTTATTGTACAGCTTCAAACGGACTTAAGTAGTTGTTGAAAGCATTTCCCACACTTTTCCCATACTTTCCTACGTTTCTTACAATAGTGTAAGGAAGTTGAAACCCAAATCGATAGGACTACCAGTTCATTCACTGTAAAATTAAAGTACATTCAATAAACGGAGGGATACACCATGGGAAAACTACTACAGATGATCGCGATAACGTTCGGATTGTTAATCGATACGAAGACAATGATTCGCTCCTCTGAATTGGAAATGGTCGTGAAGCTGTAAAGATGATGAAAAATACATGTGAAAAAAGTTGAAATTCTAGGCGCCAGAATGTAGGGGCCTTTTTTGTTTTGTGTGATGACCCAACGTGAAACAAAGCTGGGATATTTAGGGGTGCTACGAATTTCGTGTGTGTACGACCAAAATCGGTGGGAAAATGGAGGAAATGGACTGATTCAACTGGATTTTTTGGACGTGCCCTCTCTCTATATGGTATAATGAAGTATTGTGATAACCAGTTGGAGGTTTACCCTTTATGGCAGAAGAAACTGCTCGGTTTCCAAAAGTCGATATTAGCCACGAAATGAGAGAATCGTTCCTTAGCTATGCGATGAGCGTTATCGTCAGTCGGGCTTTGCCTGACGTTCGCGATGGTTTGAAGCCTGTACACAGGCGTATTTTGTATGCCATGCACGATATGGGTCTTACTCCTGACAAGCCGTTCCGTAAATCGGCAAACGTTGTCGGGGAAGTAATGGCGAACTACCATCCGCATGGTGACTCTTCCATCTATGAAGCGATGGTACGTATGGCCCAAGATTTTAACATGCGCTACATGCTGGTTGAAGGGCAAGGGAACTTCGGTTCTGTAGACGGCGACCCGGCAGCGGCGATGCGTTATACGGAGTCGCGTTTTTCTAAGCTCGCGCTGGAGCTTTTGCGCGATATTGATAAAGAAACGGTCGATTTCACTCCTAACTACGATGGACGCAAAGAAGAGCCGGTTGTATTGCCTTCTCGTTTCCCGAACCTGCTTTTGAATGGGGCATCAGGGATTGCTGTAGGTATGGCTACCAATATTCCGCCGCATAACCTGACAGAAGTTGTTGATGGCGTTATTGCCATGATCGACAACCCTGATATTACGATTCAAGATTTGATGAAGATTATCAAGGGACCTGACTTCCCTACAGCAGGGGAGATTCTCGGTTACAGTGGTATTCGCCGTGCCTATGAAACAGGCCGTGGTTCCATTATTATGCGGGCCAAAACCCAGATTGAAGAGGATGGGAAAGGAAAACCGCGCATCATCGTAACAGAGATTCCTTATCAGGTGAACAAGGCTAGACTCGTGGAAAAAATTGCGGAGCTAGTGCGCGAGAAAAAAATCGAAGGAATTACCGACCTTCGTGATGAGTCTGACCGCAAAGGAATGCGTATCGTCATGGAATTGCGCCGTGACGTCATTCCAAAGGTTGTATTGAATAACCTGTTTAAGCATACCCAAATGCAGTCTACATTTGGTGTGAACATGCTGGCCCTCGTTGACAGTCGTCCGCGTGTATTGAATCTGCGTGACATGCTCTATTACTATTTGGAGCACCAACGCGTCATTATTCGCAGAAGGACCGAATACGATCTCAAGCAAGCAGAAGCCAGGGCGCATATCTTGGAAGGCTTGCGCATTGCATTGGATCATATTGACGAGATTATCAGTTTGATTCGTTCTTCGCAAACCACGGAAGAAGCTCGTACAGGACTCATGGAAAATTACTCCCTGTCTTACGAGCAGGCACAGGCCATTCTTGATATGCGTCTGCAACGCCTGACTGGTTTGGAACGAGAAAAAATCGAGAACGAGTACCAGGAGCTCATGGTAAAAATCGCAGAACTGCGTTCGATTCTTGCGGATGAAGGCAAAATCTATGCGATCATCCGGGAAGAGCTGGGTGAGATCAAAGAGAAGTTCGGAGATGCAAGACGCACGGAAATTACTTTCGATGAGAATCATATCGAAGATGCTGATTTGATCCCAGAGGAAGATGTGGTCATTACCCTGACGCATGACGGTTATATTAAGCGTCTGCCTGTTTCCACCTACCGTTCGCAAAAACGTGGTGGACGTGGCGTGCAGGGGTTGGGAACCAAGGATGACGATTTTGTCGAGCATCTTTACATTACCAACTCGCATGATTACATCATGTTCTTCACGAGCAAAGGGAAGGTTTATCGCCTAAAAGGATTCGAAATTCCTGATCTAAGCCGGACAGCGAAAGGTACCCCAATCATCAATCTCATTCAGATTGAAAAAGGGGAGCGGGTTAGTGCGGTAATCCCTGTGAAGGAGTTTGATCAAGAACATTACCTGTTCTTTGCGACCAAGAAGGGGATTATTAAGAAAACCACGCTGGAGTCCTATGAAAATATTCGCAAAGGCGGACTGATTGCGGTTAACCTGCGCGACGATGATGAGTTGATTGGTGTTCGTCTGACGGATGGCCAACAACAAATTATTATGGGTACTCACAAAGGCATGTCCGTCCGTTTCAATGAGGGAGACGTACGCACGATGGGACGTAACGCCACCGGTGTGAAGGGGATTACCCTTGACGACGATGATGATGTCATCGATATGGACGTTATCAAACCGAATGCAGAAGTGCTCATCGTAACGGCGAATGGTTACGGAAAACGGACTCCTGTCGATGAATACCGCATTCAATCTCGTGGCGGTAAAGGAATTAAGACACACAATGTAACGGATCGAAGCGGTTCAGTCGTTGGTCTGAAAGTTGTTGAGCCTGAAGAAGATCTGATGATTATTACCACTTCAGGTATCATCATTCGTACAGAAATGAAAGGTATTTCTGTGATGGGGCGTTACACGCAAGGTGTAAAACTGATCCGCCTGTCTGAAAATGAGCAAGTGGGATCAGTCGCCAAGTGTCCTCCAACTGAGGAAGAGGACATGTCAGATGAAGATGCGGAAGAGAGAATTGAGGATCTGCAAGACGGAGAGACTGTCGAAGCAACCGAGCCTATCGAACCGACAGAGGAATAAAGAAAATCACGACGAAAGCGTCCCGCATACCGTGGGGCGTTTTTTCGTGTAAGCGCAGAAAGTTTATCCTGCCCAGTTTTTTTCCTGCAAATCGTTTGGTTTTGAAGTAAAATTGGGAAATAGATACCATATCATTAACAAGTTAGATCGGGTGGTGAGTAGGTTGCCCAATGTGGAAGTGAAACAACTGACTCTTGGAGCGAAATTGGCTGAAGACGTATTTACAGCATTGGGAGGCATTCTTTTTGCAAAAGGAACCCCTCTCTATGAAAGAGAAGTGCAATTCTTAGAAGCCTTCATGATCAAGCAGGTACAAGTAGAGGATTCAGGAGGGGCTTGGACTGACCAAAGTGAATTAACTACAACTAAGATAGATGCGCCAGAAGCTTCTGATAAGTTCA
>NZ_SZNK01000001.1:4700000-4815000 GCF_005217615.1 Brevibacillus antibioticus | reverse complement strand
ACGGAGTCTGGACTTGCAATTGCCATGGCTCGCCAAGGTGGTATCGGGATTGTCCATAAAAACATGTCCATTGAGCAGCAAGCAAGTGAAGTAGACCGTGTAAAACGCTCTGAGAGTGGCGTTATTACCAATCCATTCTCTTTGACCCAAGAGCATACCGTAGAAGAAGCGAATGCTCTCATGGGTAAATATCGTATCTCTGGTGTTCCGATTGTCGATGCGAATCAAAAACTGATTGGAATTCTCACCAACCGTGATCTGCGCTTTGTGCATGACTTCTCCATCAAGATCAAAGAGGTTATGACCAAGGAAAATCTGGTGACGGCTCCTGTCGGTACTACACTGCAACAGGCAGAACTGATTCTGCAACAACATAAGATCGAAAAGCTTCCATTGGTGGATGAGAATAACACTCTGCGTGGACTTATTACGATTAAAGATATTGAAAAAGCAATCCAATACCCAAATGCAGCAAAAGATAACCAAGGCCGCTTGCTATGTGGTGCTGCTGTTGGGGTATCTGCAGACACGTTTGAGCGTGCAGCAGCACTTGTACAAGCTGGTGTGGACGTTTTAGTAATCGATACCGCTCATGGCCATTCCAAAGGCGTACTTGAAACGGTAAAAGCAGTTCGCAAAGAATACCCAACGCTCACAATCGTCGCAGGAAACGTTGCAACTGGACAAGCTACTCGCGATCTGATCGAAGCTGGCGCATCTGTGGTGAAGGTTGGTATCGGTCCTGGTTCCATTTGTACAACTCGTGTCGTAGCAGGTATCGGGGTTCCTCAAATTACAGCGATCCACGATTGTGCACAGGTTGCGCGAGAGTACAATATTCCAATTATTGCCGACGGCGGCATTAAATACTCCGGTGATTTGCCAAAAGCAATTGGTGCAGGTGCTTCTGTGATCATGATCGGCAGTCTGTTCGCCGGTACAGAAGAAAGCCCAGGCGAATTCGAGATTTTCCAAGGTCGTCGTTTCAAGGTATATCGCGGAATGGGATCAATTGGCGCGATGAAAGCCGGTAGTAAGGACCGTTACTTCCAAGAGAACGCACAGAAGCTCGTTCCGGAAGGGATCGAAGGCCGTGTTCCTTACAAAGGCCCATTGGCAGATGTCACGTATCAGTTGATTGGTGGACTGCGTGCAGGTATGGGATACTGCGGAGCGAAGACCATCGAAGATTTGATTCAAAACTCCCAGTTCGTTCGCATTACCGGCGCTGGCTTGCGTGAGAGCCACCCACACGATGTACAAATTACAAAAGAATCACCTAACTACTCGATTTCCTAATCGAAAAATGGTACGGAAGACCTACGTCCCCTTTCTTTTATAAAGAGAGGGGATTTTTACTAGCTACTAACATATGGAAATAGGGGGAATCTTGCTTCAAGCCACCCTGCAACCTATGGTACACTTACAATTGTGTGCTTGTTTCATGAAAAAATGAAATCGACAGAAATAGGAGAGTGAGAGATTACATGAAGCGAAAGACATGGACAAAGCGATTGACGGGTCTGTTCCTTTCTGTCGCTGTTTTTGCTACAGCAATGGGAGGAATGGTTTCAAAGGTGGAAGCCGCCCCTGTAGCATCTCAAGCGAATCTACAACTGGAAGCGAAGTCAGCCATTCTTGTTGAGGCATCGACGGGAAAGGTTCTCTATAGCAAAGACCCTGACGTAGCACTTCCGCCTGCGAGTATGAGTAAAATAATGACCGAATATCTGGTTCATGATGCCATCAAGCAAAAGAAAATGAAATGGGATGATGTCGTTCCTGTAAGTGATTATGCGTTTCATATCGCTAAAATTTCTGACTCATCTGGTGTGTATTTGAATTTAGGCGAATCCTTTACAGTTAAACAATTGTACGAAGCGATGGCAATCGTATCGGCCAATGACGCTACTGTACTTTTGGCTGAGAGGATTGCAGGCAGTGAGCCAGCCTTTGTTGAACTGATGAATAAAAAGGCGGCAGAGCTTGGTATGAAAAATACTTCGTTCGTCACTTCTACTGGTTTGCCAGCCAATGAGTTGGGTCCATACTCTGTTCAGACCGATCAAACAGAAAACTTGATGTCTGCTCGTGATGCAGCGATCCTTGCTCGTGCGCTGATTCACGATTTCCCGGATGCGTTGGAGACCTCCAAAAAACCAATCTTCACCTTCCGTACAGGTACACCAAAAGAGTGGAGCAAGAAAAACTATAACTGGATGCTGCCTAGTCTGATTAGCTCTTACCCAGGTGTAGACGGATTAAAAACGGGGCATACAAATGCAGCAGGCTTTTGTTTTACAGGTACGGCCGTTCGCGACAACATGCGTTTGATTAGCGTTGTGATGAATGCAGGCACCGAGGTAAAGCGTTTTGGTGAGACGAGAAAACTGTTTGACTACGGTTTTGGCAATTTCAAACTCACGAAACAAATAGACAAGAATGTACCAGTCAAAGGATTTGAAACAGCTCCTGTGAAAAACGGTGTAGAGGTAACTGTACCAGTTGTTACCAGCAACGAAGTAAATATGATCACAAAAACCGGTACGGAAGCAAAATACACACCAACTGTTACCTTCCAGGAGCTAACCGCACCGATCCAGCAAGGACAAGTGGTTGGTAAGATCGTTTTGAAAGAAGAAGGTATGAAGGAATCGGATTACTTGCAGCCTGAAGATGCAGCAAAAGTAGGCGTGGATATCGTTGCAGGACAGGCAGTAGAGGAAGCGAGCTGGATTCGTCTGTTCTTCCGCAGCATTGTAGAGTTTTTCAGCAATTTGTTTAGCAGTGGAACCGGAAATTAAATAACTATTGTTTTCCCCTACATCTATCGTTTACAATGACGGTAACAGGAACCATAACACCGCATAACAGTTTCGGTTCTGACTCATGATGTAGGGGGTATTTGTAATGGTACAAGTAGGAACGTCCCGCGTTAAAAGAGGTATGGCTGAAATGCAAAAAGGCGGCGTCATTATGGACGTCGTGAATGCTGAACAAGCGAAAATTGCAGAAGCAGCGGGTGCTGTTGCTGTAATGGCTTTGGAACGTGTACCGTCTGACATTCGTGCAGCTGGTGGAGTTGCGCGTATGGCTGACCTTAGCATTGTAGAGGAAGTACTGAATGCTGTTTCGATCCCTGTTATGGCCAAGGCTCGTATCGGTCATTTTGTTGAAGCCCGTGTTCTCGAATCTCTGGGTGTGGATTATCTCGATGAGAGTGAAGTACTCACTCCAGCAGATGACTTGTACCATATCAATAAAAAAGAGTTCACCGTACCGTTTGTATGTGGCGCCCGTGATCTGGGTGAAGCCCTCCGCCGTATCGGGGAAGGTGCATCCATGATCCGCACAAAAGGTGAGCCAGGAACCGGAAACATTGTAGAGGCTGTTCGTCACATGCGCACGATGATGTCACAAGTCCGCAAAGTACAAGCAATGTCCTACGATGAACTGATGGCAGAAGCCAAAAACCTGGGTGCCCCATACGAACTGCTTGAAGAGGTACACAAAACAGGTAAGCTGCCAGTTGTAAACTTCGCAGCAGGTGGAGTAGCAACACCAGCAGATGCTGCCTTGATGATGCAATTGGGCTCCGATGGCGTGTTTGTTGGCTCTGGTATCTTTAAATCAGAGAATCCAGAGAAGTTTGCCCGCGCGATTGTGGAAGCAACCACCCACTACACAGATTACGAACTGATTGCTCGCGTATCTAAAGGTCTGGGAACAGCAATGCCAGGAATCGAAATCTCCAAAATCCGTGAAGCTGATCGCATGCAAGAGCGGGGCTGGTAAGGTGAGTAGCATGAAAATCGGTGTACTCGCTCTACAAGGAGCTGTAGCAGAACATGTGCGACTACTAGAAGAAGTTGGTGCCGCTGCTATCTCAGTCAAAAAAGTAGAAGAATTGGACGACCTAGACGGGCTGGTCATTCCCGGCGGAGAGAGCACCACGATTAGCAAGCTGATGCACAAGTACGGATTCATGGAGGCGGTTCAAGAGTTCGGTAAGGCGAACAAACCGATCTTTGGAACTTGCGCAGGAGCGATTCTTCTGGCGAAACGGATTCAAGGGCAAGACGATTGCCATTTAGGCTTGATGGATATCAAAGTCGAACGGAATGCTTTTGGTCGCCAAAAGGAGAGCTTTGAAGTCTTGATGCCTGTTGCCGATGTGGGGGCAGATTACCCGGCAGTGTTCATCCGGGCACCGTATATCATGGAACTGGGAGAGAACGGTCAAGTCTTGGCCAAGTACGAAGACAAGATTGTTGTCGCCCGAAGCGGTCACTATTTGGCAGCAGCCTTTCACCCAGAATTGACCGAAGATACAAGACTGCACAAATACTTCCTCGACATGGTCAGGGAATACAGAAGCTAGCTGTCATACCGGAAGATCGGCCGTGAAAAGGTGCCGATCTTCTTTTTTCTGTAAATATCGGGGCGGGCTGCTCTTTACATACGTATAGAACCTGTAGTACAGTTAACAATAATAGTATTCATGAATGAGAATGCGATGATGAGAACAAGTACTTCACAAGAGCCAGGCCTAGAGAGTCGGTGGTAGGTGCGAACCGATCCGGTTATGTGAGGGAATCCATCTCGGAGTGGCAAAGGAACAACAACTTTGCCCGGAACCGTCCCGTTATGACGGAAGAGTGGACATATGCATGAAGGAATGCTGCATGTGTCAACGAGGGTGGCAACGCGGGTATACAACACTCGTCCCTTACCAGGGGATGGGTGTTTTTTGTTTTTTTTTCAATACGATTCGGAGGGATTTACACATGTTGGACGTAAAAGTATTACGCCAGGATCTAGAAGAAGTAAAACGCCGTTTGGCTCACCGTAATGAGGATATTTCTGCGTTGGATCAATTTGTAGAAGTAGATGAAAAGCGTCGCCAAATCATCCAAGAAGCAGAGGCGCTGAAAAATAAGCGTAACACGGTATCTGAGCAAGTAGCGGTTATGAAACGCAATAAGGAAAATGCAGACCATCTAATCGCGGAAATGAAAGAAGTAAATGAGCGCATCAAGGCTTTGGATGAAGAGCTGCGCCAACTGGATGAACAGCTCGAGTTCATATTGCTGAGCCTCCCGAACCTTCCGCATGAAAGCACGCCGATCGGTACAACAGAAGACGATAACGTGCTCGCCTGGACATGGGGAGAGCCACGTGCATTTGACTTCGAGATTAAGCCTCACTGGGAGCTGGCTAGCCAAGCAGGCATCCTCGATTTTGAAACGGCGGCAAAAGTAACAGGAAGCCGTTTTGTTTTCTATAAAGGCTTGGGCGCACGTCTGGAGCGCGCACTGATGAACTTCATGATGGATCTGCACTCGAATGAGCATGGCTATGAAGAAGTGATCCCGCCGTATATCGTCAACCGTACGAGCATGACGGGAACAGGTCAATTGCCTAAGTTCGAAGAGGATGCATTCAAAATCGAGGGACCTGATTACTTCCTGATTCCAACGGCAGAGGTGCCAGTCACCAATATGCATCGTGATGAAATCATGGATGGAGCCGATCTCCCGCGCTACTACACTGCTTTCAGCGCATGTTTCCGTTCGGAAGCGGGTTCTGCTGGCCGTGATACGCGTGGGTTGATTCGTCAGCATCAATTCAACAAAGTTGAGCTGGTGAAATTCGTGAAACCAGAAGAGTCTTATGATGAGCTCGACAAGCTGGTGAAAAACGCTGAAAAGGTGCTTCAACTGCTTGGACTGCCATACCGTGTCCTGAGCATGTGCACGGGCGATCTTGGATTTACGGCTGCGAAGAAATTCGACATCGAGGTTTGGATTCCAAGCGGAGGCACATACCGTGAAATCTCGTCTTGCTCGAACTTTGAAGATTTCCAAGCGCGCCGTGCCAATATCCGTTTCCGTCGCGATACGAAATCGAAGCCGGAATTTGTGCATACATTGAATGGTTCTGGTTTGGCGATTGGACGTACCGTAGCAGCGATCTTGGAGAACTACCAAGAGGCAGACGGAGCAATCGTGATTCCTGAAGCTCTTCGTCCGTACATGGGCGGAGTAGACAAGATTGCACCTAAGTAATAAGCACTAGATTTGAAAAGCAGCTCTTGATCTATAACGGGTCAAGGGCTGTTTTATATTGTGTACTAATACAGGTTGAATATTTTAAAAAACGTGTTGCACTGTACTAATCTCTGTTATATAATAAAAACAAATTTTAAGAATATTGTTTTAATACAGAAATGGAGGAATGGGGAATGGACTGCTATCGGTGTGAAGGAAATGGAGAACAAAATTGCCCAAGATGTGGAGGCGTTGGTCATGATGCCAACGGAGCGGCTTGCCACAACTGCTTGGGAGACGGGCATGTAAGCTGCAGCCATTGCAGTGGCAGCGGGTATCAGGAGTAAGGACATTTTTTTGTCACTACTGTTATATAATAAAAAACTTTTTATTGATCTGTATCATAATAACTTTAGGGTGAGGGAGGAGGAGCTCTTTTGACTACCGTACCAACGAATCCATATCCGCTGGAGGTGCAGATTTCCGGTGAAATGCACCCCGGTTATCAAGATATCCTGACACCAGAAGCGATTCAATTCGTGATGAAGCTGGAGCAAAGGTTTGGCGACAGACGCCAACAATTGTTGGCTAAACGCGTGGAGCGTCAATTGCAGATCGATGCAGGGCAACTGCCCGATTTTCTACAGGAAACAGCGGACATTCGTAAAGGAGATTGGACTGTTGCTCCATTGCCCAAAGATTTGCAGGACAGACGGGTGGAGATTACAGGACCTTCGGGTGACCGGAAAATGGTCATCAATGCACTGAACTCGGGTGCTCGGCTTTTCATGGCTGATTTTGAGGACGCGAACTCACCGACCTGGGAGAACACCATCCAAGGCCAAATCAACATGAAGGATGCAGTACGCCGCAATATCTCTTACATCAGTCCACAAGGCAAATCATACACCCTCAATGAAAAGACAGCGGTTTTGATCGTGCGTCCTCGTGGCTGGCATCTTGAAGAAAAGCACATCCTCCTTGATCAAAAACCGATCTCCGGCAGCCTGCTTGACTTTGGACTTTACTTTTATCACAACGTAGATGCTCTTATCGCGAATCAGACAGCACCGTATTTCTACTTACCGAAACTGGAGAGCCATTTGGAGGCCCGCCTCTGGAACGATATCTTCCTTTTCGCGCAGGATGAATTAAATATTCCACGCGGCTCAATTCGCGCGACAGTATTAATCGAAACGATTCTCGCGGCTTTTGAGATGGATGAGATTCTGTATGAGCTGCGCGAGCATAGTGCAGGACTGAATTGCGGACGTTGGGATTACATTTTCAGCTATATCAAAAAGCTGCGGAATCAGCCAGATGTGATTACACCGGATCGTGCGCAAGTAACCATGACAGTTCCGTTCATGAAAGCATACACCACGCTGGCTGTGAAGACTTGCCATAAACGTCTGGCGCCTTGCATTGGCGGAATGGCTGCACAAATTCCGGTGAAAAATGACCCAGTACAAAATGCAGAAGCTATCGCCAAAGTGCGCGCTGACAAAGAGCGGGAAGCGTACGATGGACATGATGGGACGTGGGTTGCTCACCCTGGGCTAGTGCCAGTAGCCATGGAAGTATTCGATCGCTTGATGAGAGAGCCGAACCAAATCTGGTACAAACGTGAAGACGTAGACGTATCTGCTAAACATCTTCTGGCAGTCCCAGAGGGCACGATTACAGAAGCGGGTGTTCGTACGAACATAAGCGTAGGCATGCAGTACATCGAGGCTTGGTTGCGAGGCTCTGGGGCTGTGCCGATCAACAATCTGATGGAGGATGCGGCTACAGCAGAAATTTCGCGGGCACAAGTCTGGCAATGGATTCGTCATCGTCACGGAGCCTTGCAGGATGGGAGAAAGGTGACAGAAGGCTTGATAAAGCAGTGGTTGAGTGAGGAGCTGCAAGCAATCAAGCAGGCAATTGGCCAAGAGAGGTACGACAACAGCAAGTATCCGATTGCTGGTGATCTGTTCTTGCAATTGGTAACGTCAGAAGATTTTGAGGACTTCCTAACAGTACCGGGTTATCGCTATTTGTAAAATTAAAAAGAGTGGGGGAAATGAAAATGACGAAAGTAAACAAGCAAGAAGCGATTCAACAGGTGGAGCAGAGCTGGCAGGGGGAGCGGTTTCAGGGAATTACACGCCCGTATACGGCAGAAAGTGTCGTTCGTTTGCGCGGCTCTATACAAATCGAGCATACGCTGGCTCGTCTAGGGGCAGAGCGTCTGTGGGGCCTCTTGCATACCGAGCACCATATTAAAGCGTTGGGGGCTTTGACCGGGAATCAAGCGATTCAGCAGGTAAAGGCGGGACTAAAAGTGATTTATTTGAGTGGCTGGCAGGTAGCGGCCGATGCCAATCTGTCTGGTCAAATGTATCCTGATCAAAGCCTCTACCCGGCAAATAGTGTTCCACAAGTCGTAAAAAGAATTAATCAGGCATTGCAACGGGCGGATCAGATCGATCAATCAGAAGGGGGTACCGAGACGAATTGGTTTGCTCCGATCGTAGCGGACGCAGAAGCGGGCTTTGGTGGGCCGCTGAACGTCTTCGAATTGATGAAGGGTATGATTGAAGCGGGTGCAGCAGGGGTGCATTTTGAAGACCAGCTGGCTTCCGAGAAAAAATGCGGCCATATGGGTGGGAAGGTACTGATTCCGACGCAAGCAGCCGTCCGTAACCTGATTTCCGCCCGATTTGCGGCAGATGTGATGGGAGTTCCGACGATTATCGTGGCACGTACCGATGCCAATGGCGCTTTCTTGATCACCAGCGACATCGACGAGCAGGATAAACCATTCCTGACAGGTGAACGAACAGCAGAAGGCTTCTTCCGTTTACGCGGTGGATTGGATGCAGCGATTGCCCGTGGCCTTGCATATGCTCCCTATGCAGATTTGATCTGGTGCGAGACTTCTGAGCCGAATCTAGAGGAAGCACGCCGTTTTGCGGAAGCGATCCATGCCAAATACCCGGGCAAGCTGTTAGCTTACAATTGCTCCCCATCCTTCAACTGGAAAAAGAAGCTGGATGAACAGACCATCGCTCGCTTCCAGGAAGAGATCGGTGAGATGGGCTACAAGTTCCAATTTGTCACACTTGCTGGCTTCCACTCCCTGAATTACGGCATGTTTGAACTGGCGCGCGGCTATCGTGACCGCGGAATGGCAGCCTACTCTGAATTGCAGCAGGCTGAGTTTGCCAGCGAAGTACATGGCTATACGGCGACTCGTCATCAGCGTGAAGTGGGTACCGGGTATTTCGATGAGGTTGCGCAAGTTATCTCTGGCGGCAATTCCTCCACGACTGCGCTCAGCGGGTCTACTGAAGAGGAGCAATTCGCTCATAACTAAAAAAGATACAAGAAAACCTTAGCTTGTACAGTAAGGTTTTTTTGTTTGGATCCTTAAATTTGTTTTTCTGGAAATTGTAACCTTTTGAATGTTTTTACGAATAAGTCAATGTACAAAAAAGATCATGCAGCATCCACGTAACCAATAAAAAGGAGAGTAACCTATGAAGAAAACAATTTCGCAGGCAGTTTGTATGATGGGAGCCATGTGTGTGCTGGTCTCAACACCTGTAGCGTCAGCCCAGCAAGGAGAGTATCTGGCAGCAGCAAATCAAGCAAATGTAGCGGATGATGTCATGAAAAAGGTAGAGGAATCACTAGCCAAAGCCGGGAAGCTATTACCGTATCTCAAGGAGTATACGTTCAAAACGGTAACGGTTGATAAAGAGAGGGCCAACATCATCTTTGTTCAGCTTAGAAAAGAGAAGGACCAAGAAAATCCAATGGTACAGATGCAATTTGAAGCGAACTCTGGGAAATTAATTGGTTTCAGGCTCGACGAAGAAACACAAGACGGAAAGATACCAACGTGGAAGGAGTCGAAAGAAAAGGCAACTGCCTTTTTGAAAGAGTGGTACGGTGCAGATATGGATGGTTATCAGCTTAATCCAACCTTTACGGAACAGCACGGTGTTGTCTTTTCTAAATCAATAAATGGTTTACTGTATCCGAATCTGAGTGTAGGTATCAAGCTCAATGCCAAAGGGGAGGTTGTGTCTGGTGGTTCCGTTCATGTACCGGATTCCGAATTTTCCTACGAGACCCCTTCATTCGAAAAGACCTCTTTTCCCCAACCAAAAGAAGCATTGTCAAAGGAACAAATGATAAAAACAGTTGCTTCCCACTTGAAGTTGACCTATTGGGCAGATAAGAAGCTGCTTACGTATGAGCCCATGTTTTCAGGGTATCTGGATGCAACGACAGGGAAGCCCTTGGACGTCCCACAACAGAAGTATAACCTGACAGGAGAACTCATTAAAGTTACGCCGCAAGCTAAAAAACTGACAGCAAAAACAAAAGAGGACGTTTCCGCTTACGTGAAACAGGAACATAACGTAGACATAAAAGCAGAGGAATGGGAGGAAGAGAGTTTTCCGAAAACGGGGGTCAAGGCATTTATATGGAAGGAAGATACAGACGATGAAACGGAAGTAAAAGTAATGGAGAAAACAGGAGAGATTCTGTCCTTTTCTAAACAAGTACCGAGAATAATCGAGAAAAATAGTATGACGAGGGAAGAAGCACGCGCGCAGGCCATCAAGGAAATGGAAAAATATGTACCAACTGATATAGAGGAAATGATGGAAATCAGTGATACAAGTTTTCTGAAAGGAGAGGAACGTGGGACATTCCAATTTGAATTCGTCAAGATGCATCAAGGGATACCCGTAAACGACAGAAGCTTCTATGTCAACATCGTAAACGGAAAGGTCATGACGATGGGAACGACCAGCGAAACGGATTTCGTCGAACAGTTACCTGATCTAAAGGCAGGAGTCACTGCAGAACAGGCAGCTCAGGAATACCTGAAGCAATTTCAACTGGAGTATTTTTATCCTGAAAATAACGGCAACCAAGCGGTCTTGGTATACAAACTAGCGAGCGAGTATAAATGGTTCGATGGTCAAATAGATGCATCTACTGGAAAAATTATTCAAGATAAGGATAAAAAAACCGACTGATCTTGATCAAGGATCGAACAACATACGGGAAAGGAGGATGTGCGCATGGATGACGACCTCAATCAAAAAATGAGAAGTATCTATCAACAACACTACCTGACTGTTTAATTCTTACCATCTGTGATTGAGCATCTGCAACGTTACCTGGACGAGTCGATCAAAGAGCTGGAGTTGACAGGCATCAAAAGGGAAGCAGCAGAGATCCGATTCCATTTTAACAAGATGTATCAGGGTATCTCCGTAATCGACCACACTTATGAGGTGATTGTCGATACAGGCACGGGAGAAGTTGTAGGCATGTCAGGTTCATTTGGGCAACAAGCCACTAGCTTCCCCGACCCTGCCAAAGCGATTTCCAAGGAAGCTGCTGAGGCAACAATGAAAAAAAACAAGTCGCTGGCACTTGCATATATCTGGAACGGCACAGCTGACATGCAGCCGCTTCTTGTATACCATGTGAACAAGGAAAAAGGAATCGAGACATCTATTGAAGCGATAACCGGAGCTGTACTTGAAGGCGTACAAGAAAAACGGTGATGAATGGACAGAGATGAAGAAGGACCAGGGCATATTCACCCTGGTCCTTGATTGCTAAAAACGAGCAATCTCACTATAATGGAAGTGAATGTAAGTATCACGTCCCCGTAGCTCAGCAGGATAGAGCAACGGTTTCCTAAACTGTAGGTCGGAGGTTCGAATCCTCTCGGGGACGCCATCGAAGAAAAAACCTTGGTGTATCAAGGTTTTTTCTTTTTTTGTTGAGACGTGTAGCATGCTTGAAATGTATAACGTATATCAAATGACGAACGAAATAAGGGGGGATTTCTTTTGAAAAAAGTGACTGTAGGATGTATGGCTATGGCATTAGCGGTTTTCTTCAGCGGTTGCAGCTCAGATGCGGGCGTACAAAATCAGACAGCCTCGCCACCTGTAAAAGAAGTACAGAATACTGGGACAAAACCGAAACAATCGGTCGATAACTCTTCAACCTATAACCAAATCGCGAGCTATATGGAAGAAGAGAGCAAGAAAGCTTTCTCCCCTTACTATGAGCTGCTGGAGTTTACACTATCGGATTATGAAGAGAAGACAGTGGACGGAAAAGTAGAAGCGACATTCGGGTATCAAGTGAAGTACAAAAACTTTGAGAAAGACCCTGGCACCGTGGACTACATCAAAGCCGCAAAAGAAAAGAACGATCCCAACTACCAAAAGCTGTATGATGAATATTTGCAGCCCAAGGACATGAATTTTCATTTGAAAGCGGTAATTGAAGATGCGAACTACATAACGCTTTACACCAATGTAGGTATAAAAGGAATTCAATGGGAAAAGGCAGTCATGTCTGATTTCATCCTGAAGAAATAATGAAGATAACAAACATAGAGAGAACGTTCACTTTAAATAGGAGTGGACGTCCCAAAAGTAACATTTGTCTCATCAATATTCTAGGTTACTCATTTGGAATACTCGCCAAAGTAATTTTTACTTCTTTGGTTTTAGTTTCACTTTCCCCGTTAATCCATTTTTCAATATTTTGAAACGAGTAGTCCTTTATATCGGGAATCGTTACTTTTAACGTTGTATCATTTTGCCACTGCAAACTACGAATGGGTACGGTGAAATTTCCATTAGTTATCTGGTTGATTATTTCGCTATTATTTTGAAACTCCGCGTTCTTAGTTTCGACAGTGTCAATTATCACTACACTACTTTTGCTTACAGTTGATCCTTCATTTTTCCCGAGTTTTATAGCTAAATATTTGTTATCGACCGTAAATAGGGCCTCCTGAAAAAAGCTTGATTGCGGGAGGGGGATAGATGTGACCTGATCATTTTTATAGTTTACAAGAACATTGTCACATAACTTTATTCCACAACTGTAACTTATTACTGCGTAGGTAGCGTTGGGATTAGGGAGTGGGTTAACTCTCATGCGATCTATTTCAGTTTTTCGTTCAGATGCACTGGTAGTGTATTCTTCTAAATATGTACGGATAGTAGGGATTTGTTCAATTGGAATGGTAATCGTGTCACTTTCATTTGTGATAATCAGTTCTTCCCGGTTTTGATTTTGGTTACTGTATGAGCCTACAGAATCAGTAGTTGTCTGATTGTTTGAAGAACATCCAATTAATCCGACTCCAAATATAACAATTAGAAATAAAGCGTAAGTTAAAAAATTTTTTATTTTAATCATCTCCTTTTGTTGTAAAAGTTCCAAAAAATCCCTCTTTCTATTATTGAATACAAATTACCTTTGGAGTGATATTCGAACCCTTCTCGACTGAGAAGGGTTCCATTTTGCAAACATTGCAAACAGTCGCTAGGGAACTGCTCGAAACACTAAGGAATGGACATGAGAATTTTCGTCTATTACTGCGAATTGTACTGCCAATTTGGTAGGAGGGATTACGCGTTACGCGGTCTTAATCATTTTTCTGGCACCAGTACTCGTACTCATTGTCGATCCAATCTTTAATATGGTCGTAATTCTCCCAAGTATCTTCCACGTGATACACACTTGGCTCGCAATCAAACGCCTCTAGATAATGATAGCGATACTCCCCCGTATCGAAATCGAAGTAAAACATCGCGAACTGGTTTCCTTCTTCATTCAGCATGTCTTTAGCAAATACTCCACCCGTCTTCTCATAAACTTCAGGACCAGTCAGCTTCCTTTGTTTAAAATCAGCGATTTGGTTTTCAAAACTCTTTTTAAAGTCCTCGCTAACCATATCCTTTTCAATCAACCAGCCAATGAAAAAGCCTGTATGCACGTATGCCTGTTTTTGAGGAAGATCCTCCTCAAAGTTTTCGTAATGATATTTCGCCTTATCGTATACCGTTGTCACTAGCGAATCCTCTCTTTCTATTTGCCCGTTTTTCAAAAATTATACAGGATAGATGTAATCGTAAAAAGTCAAAAGGGGATGAAGAAGGAAGGGTAGGAATTTTGTAGCATTGACGTGATGCGAAATGGTAGTATTTAACTGTTATGTAGAGAGAACCATTGATTAGTCTAGTAATCCTTCCTGTAGAGCTTGCGTCATCTAGAGGCTCAAGTTCGTCTAGCTCCAGTAGTTCAGGCAGAAGCTCGTTTTGGAATATGACCAAATGATTGATCCGACTTCTCCTGATCTTTTGAACGAGATCGAAAAAAAAAATCCAAGATTCAGGAGTCCCGACAGGATACATATATCAGATGACAGTGAACAATGCCCTGCGACATTTTATCTATTATGGAAGCCGTTCAGTTGGGTTTGTAAAGAACCTGTCGTCTGTTGAAGAAGGATATAAGGTTCGCGATTTTGAACAGGTTGTCCAAAAGATGCGGATAGAAAAACAAGAAGAAGAGGCAACCTCCTAACAATGTCATTAAGAAAAATACAACCATACGAGAAAGAAAAAGCCTGTAAAGCCTGAAAGAACACCGATTCAACGGACTGTTTCAGCAATTTGAAGCCGCAAACAAAAAAGAACAGCCAAAAAGCTCTGGAAGCGGGCTGTTTGATCAATTTAAAAACAACCATTGATAAGCAAAAATCCGCCCTCAGCCTAGCTGGAGACGGGTTATTCATTCCATTCTATAACGTATACTCACTTAAAATAAACTGCGGAGCTAACAAGTACTCGACGGGATATAAATCATTTCTTCTTGTTAGTAACGCCTTCACTAACCCAATTTGATATTCTCCCATAACTTCAATGATCACGAACGCATCCTGCTTCTCATTCAGAGGATAAATTACATTGCTCGAATCAAAGACTTTGTGATCCATATCCAATGTAACCAGGTGAGAGGGTAGACCTTTCCACTCAGTGCGATAAACTACAAACGCTTTATTTTCTAACAAGTGAACCAGCTTGTCTTTGGATAAATTCAGTTCAATCCCTGTCATGTAGCCTTGCTCATCGAGATCGTTCTGGTATTCCTCAACGATCTCATCGTCAACCGCCTTCTCGTACGTTTTCGTGGATAAACGCATGTCATCCAACAGCTTTCCCCTGTTGAAATCAACGACTAACGGGATGTGCAACAAGGAAGGATCGAGATAACGGCTAACCTTGTTATCCTTCTCCTTTTGATAATCTATCATTTCCTTATCGGGTTGCTGCAAATAAATATAGCCCATGTTGCAGTAAGCATCACATGTAATAATCATGAGGCTTTCCTCTCTTTCTTTAAGAACTCGAAGAATGGTCAGAATTTTCGGGTATAATAAAATGGTTCACCAACAAATGTGAATCGGAGGAGAATGTCGGATGCAAAATGATAAGCGAATCACATTCATCAACCCTGAAACAATGCCACCTACGTTTGGCTACACCCATGCGGTGGAGGTTCGCAACGCACGGACGATTTATGTATCGGGTCAGGTGGCTCTCAACAAGGAAGGCCAAGTGGTCGGCACAGGCGATTTAGCTGTACAGACGAAGCAAGTTTTTGAAAATATCCGATACGCTCTAGAAGCGGCAGGAACCAGCTTTGATCATGTAGTCAAATTGACTTTTTTCTTGACTGACATCTCCAAGATGCACATTGTCCGTGAGATCCGAGATCAGTACGTGAATGCAGAAACCCCGCCAGCGAGCTCTGCCGTTGAAGTGAGCAAGCTCATCAGGGACGAGCTGTTGATCGAGATTGAGGCCATCGCCGTTGCAGATATATAGTTGTCCCATCCCCCTTCTGTTTCGATAATTCATCGTTCAGGAGGGTTTTTTTGTGCTCTTTTGGGAAGATTATGGAGCGAGATAAGCGGATCGGCAATGGTACGTGTCGGCTCTAAATCTTTGCTATTGGAGTTGGTTGCATGAATTATATCATCGCAGGTATAGGTTTGATTACGGTATTTTTGCTTGCTTGGCTGGCAAGTAGTAATAAAAAGCACATTCGGTATCGCTCTATCCTCATCATGATTCTGATTCAGATCGTGTTTGGCTTGCTACTGTTGCGAACCAGTATTGGACTCATTTTAATATCAGGCATTGCCAGCAGCTTTTCCGTACTCCTGGAGTATGCTTACGAGGGGATTCATTTTGTTTTCGGTGGCATTGCGAATCCAGGGACGACGCCGTTTTTCTTGCAAGTTTTGCTGCCAATCGTGTTCGTATCCGCACTGATAGGCATTTTGCAGTACACGAGGATCCTCCCTTTATTCATTCAGTACGTAGGGCTCGTATTGAGTAAAGTGAATGGCATGGGGAAATTGGAATCGTATAATGCGATTGCCTCGGCGATTGTCGGGCAGTCCGAAGTGTTTATTACCGTGAAAAAACAGCTAGGTGCCATTCCCGAAAACAGGTTGTACACGTTGTGCGCCTCTGCGATGTCCACCGTGTCTATGTCGATCGTGGGTTCCTTTATGACCATGCTCAAACCGGAGTATGTGGTAGCTGCACTGGTACTCAACTTATTTGGTGGTTTTATCATTGCTTCTATTATTACGCCGTATGAAGTGAAGCCGGAAGATGACTTGCTCGATCAAGAAAAAGAAGAAAGACAGGCCTTCTTTGAAATGCTCGGGGAGTACATTCTGGATGGATTTAAAGTAGCTGTAGTCGTTGCCGCGATGTTGCTCGGATTTATTGCAATCATTGCGATGGTGAACGGATTATTCAGTGCGGTATTCGGTATCTCGTTCCAAGCGTTGTTAGGGTATGTTTTTGCTCCCCTCGCTTTTCTTATGGGGGTTCCTTGGCACGAAGCCGTACAAGCGGGAAGTATCATGGCTACTAAAATAGTGGCGAACGAGTTTGTCGCCATCCTCGATTTTACGAAGATTCAAGGTCAGTTGAGCGAAAGAACGATCGCCATCGTGTCTGTGTTTTTGATCTCGTTTGCGAACTTTGGCTCCATCGGGACGATTGTCGGCGCGGTAAAAGGCTTGAATGAAAGACAAGGAAATGTCGTCGCCCGGTTTGGACTGAAGCTGCTGTATGGGGCAACACTCGTCAGCATTTTGTCAGGAATTATCATCAGCATTGTGCTGTGAAGGGGACCCTTTCCGGGGTCTTTTTTTGTTAGGGACAGTTTCGTAACCAAATGATGGGAATTCCCGTCTATCAATTGAGATATTCGTCTTTCTTTCTCGGATTGTATCCTTCATCAAAGAAATGGGAATCACGGTGGTTATGCTCTATGAGGACTCCAATCAGCAAGAGACCTCCGAAAATAAGAACGACGAGTAACCGGCGAAGTTGCGATGAAACCATGCAAGAGGAAGAAAAGGAGCGAAGTCGGATGAGAAAATGGGTGTGTATGACCGTAATGGCAGGTTTGATTGTAGGAGGCTGTTCACCTGACACGAGTGTTTCAACAGATTCTAAACAACAGCCTGTAACCGAGCAGAAGCAAGAAACGGGAAATAGCGGTGGCGACCAAAAGGAAGAGAAGCAAACATTTACCGTGCGTCAAATTATTCTGGATGGGCAGTTTTTGCAGCTACTCGCCAAAAACGAAATCAGTGGCTTCGATATCCAAATCGGGATGAAGCGGGATGAAGTTTCTGCGCTATACGGCAAGGTAACGAAACAGGATTATTTGGATGGCGGGCGCTATGAAGTCTTTGAGAAGCTAGAGACTGCGCTCATTTATTTTGATGGGCAAGATCGCGTATATGGAATTGATCTGGCTGGTCTTCATCTCAATGAAACAAATCTGGACACGATCCGTAAAAATTTGGGGGCGCCTGTTAGTGAAGAGAAGAGCATGGCTGATCAGGATTATGTCATGTTTTTTGAAGCGGGAGACAACTCTGTATTTATTAGCGCAAAGGACGAGAAATCACCAGCAGACAAAATAAGGATCATCAATAAAAAAATCATCGAGGAATCACCGCAAAAAGAATAAAAAAAGCCAAGTCAGAAGGCGCTCAAATGTGACCTTCAGGCTTGGCTTTTATATATTTAGCAATGAGTTTACTCAACCGATCTTTTTCCAAAAAGGATAGCGTCCAGTGCGAATTTGGAACTGCCGCTGATGCCAAGAGCAACCAACATCGCAAGCAAGGCCAGATCCAATTCATAACCTGCTCCACCTTCACCGCCCAGGAAGCCGGCAGCGAGCTTGGCCGTAAAGATAGCACCAAGCATGACAACAGACAACGCACCTGCGAACACGCGAGTACCCAGACCCAGAATCAAGGCAATACCACCTACTAACTCCAAGAAGGCTACGAGATAAGCAATGAATGCAGGGAGTCCCATGGTCCCGAAGAAACCAGCGACATTCTCCAGCCCCATTTGGAATTTAGCCACTCCGTGAATGGCAAAAGTAAGTCCAACAATCACACGTAGAATAAGTGCGCTCCATTCAAAACGATTAGACATGTATGAATCCCTCCGAAAATTTAAATGCGTAACAAAGTTACTTTTCGTTAGTAAGTATACAATAATAATTTTCTGAGTCAAGTGATTTAGTGAAATCCCAACAATTGGTAAGTGTAATTTTCAAGGTTAATTCACATCATTGGTTTTGATGGATGGAACAAAGAGCAGTATACTGGAAGGAGAATGAGGTGATACCTATGAAACAGTCTACCCTCTGTCCCAAGTTCGAAAAAGGTATGCAGTTGTTGGGGAAGCGATGGACAGGTCTAATCCTATACCAGTTGTTGTCGGGACCACAGCGATTTTGTGGATTGGAAGGGGCCCTGCCAGTAAGCGGAAGGCTACTTTCTGAGCGTTTGAAGGATTTGGAGAAGGAAGGACTCGTGCATCGGCAGGTGTTTACTGATTCTGCTCCTGTCCGCGTAGAGTACTCCTTAACGGAGATGGGGAAAGCTCTGACTCCAGTGCTCAAAGGAATTGAGTCTTGGTCGCAGAGCTGGATCGAGTTGAATGCAGACGAAATGGCTAACGACAGCGAAGAATAACACAGCAGCCTATATAAAAAAAAGGCATCAGGAGAGTACGCCTGACGCTTGCCACGATGAAAACCCCTGGAGACAGGGGTTTTTCTGTTATCTGTTAATCTTTACGAAGGGTCTTCGTTCTTTTCTTGCAAAGCCTTCCACTTTAAAAATTCAATATGGCGCTTGACCTCAATCAGCTCGTCCTCTGACAGGCCATCGACATCTAAGAAAGTCGCTGGTGTTTCCCGGACAGAACCGCGTTGCCAAGATAGTTCCTCCGTGCGTCCGTGGAGAAAATCGGTGGATACTTCAAATAAATCTGCGACTTTGGAAATCAGATGAAAATCGACGCCCTTCTTTTCGCCTGACTCGATCCGCGAAAGTACCGTATTATGTATGCCCAGCTTTTCAGCTAATTGAAGTTGTGACCATTGTTTTTGTTCGCGCAGCCATTTTATGCGTTGACCAATTATGGACATCGTGAGACCACCTTTATCGTTTTGGCAATTCCATTCTAACAATTTTCCAAAACGGAAAAAACAGGATTGCTAATATGACAAATTCTGTATTGACTTTGCTAAAAATGAAAGGATATGATGTAACTATAAATATTTGCCATTTTTGCAAATCAGGAGGGGATAACTGGTGGAAAGACTCAACCTCTCGTTTATCGTGCAACGGCGTAATGAGTGCAAGCTGACCTTGCAAGAAATGGCGGAAGCACTCGGGTTTCGAAATGCTTCGACATACTTGAAGTACGAGAAGGGGGAATATGACTTCAAGGCCAATCATTTGCCAGTGTTGGCTAAAAAGCTACGATGCAACATGCTTGACCTTTTTATCAGGATGATTTGCTGATTTTGCAAAAGGGGTGGGGTGGCTTGAACGCTTGGGAGGCAAATAGAAGGCAGCTGGATATATGGAGAAAAACCGTCGCTTACGAAATTGAAATGATGGCGCCACAGAGTATCCCGGCTTGCGAGGGATTTCTTGAGCGCTTGGTACTGTTTGAAAAGGAGTTGGAAAACAACGCGCGATGCCCATATAGTACGACACATGATGGGAATAATACCGGGTCGCGTCCGTTACCCGTTCAGGAAACAGAAAAAAGCCCGGTACGGACTTCACCGTGACCGGGCATTCGTCATCTGTTACAGCTTGCTGATCTCTTCTTTTAGCAACTCCGAATGGGTTCCGAAGACGACTTGCACGCTTCCTTGACCCAGTCGCATAACACCTGCTGCACCGAGGTCTTTCAAAGCTTTGTCATTGACCTTCTTGTCGTCCTTCAAGACGAGACGCAAACGAGTGATGCAAGCGTCTACGCTAACGACGTTTTCTTTTCCACCAATGTGAGTGAGCACTTGGATCGCTTTATCCTGCATCGAATTGTTCCTTCCTGTAGCTGTAGCTGTCATTTCTTCATCATCTTCTCGTCCTGGCGTCTTGAGGTTCAGCTTCACGATTAAGAAACGGAACAGGACGTAGTAGACCACGGCGAATGCCAGACCAATCGGGATGATCATCCAAGCATTCGTAGAGAGGTGGTAGTTAATACCGTAGTCGATCAGACCCGCTGAGAATCCAAAGCCGTGCTTGATACCCAGAGAGGTTACGATATATCCGGACACACCCGTCAATATCGCATGAACAAAATACAGGAGCGGAGCAGCGAACATAAACGCAAACTCAACTACCTCGGTAATCCCAGTCAGGAACGAAGCGAGAGCTGCACCAATAAACATCGAAGCAACCATTTTGCGTTTTTCAGGACGCGCTGAGTGAATAATAGCGAAAGCCGCTCCAGGAAGTGCGAACATCATGATCGGATAGAAACCAGTCATAAACATTCCTGCTGATGGGTCTCCCGCAAAGAAACGATGCAAGTCGCCGTGTACCACTTTTCCTGTCGCATCGGTAAAGTCACCGATTTGGAACCAGGCAATCGCATTGAGTACGTGGTGCAGACCAAATGGAACGAGCAATCGGTTGAAGAATCCGAACAAGAAAGAACCTGTTGCGCCGAGACCTACGATCCAAGAACCCAATGAGTCAAGGGCAATCTGGATCGGCCCCCAAATGATCCCGAAAATCAAGCCGATAACAACCATGGAAAGAGAAGTGATGATCGGGACGAAGCGTTTTCCACCAAAGAAGCCTAGCCATTCAGGTAGCTTGATCGAATGGTAGCGGTTGTAGAAAAACGCTGCAACACCACCTGCCATAATACCGCCGATGACACCCATGTTCAGTTTCAAATCGTCCGCGATGAAGGGCAAGGCACCAGGAACAGCTGCAAGTACTTTCGTCAATACAACGTAGGCGATGACAGCGGCCAAAGCAGCAACAGCATCTCCCGCCAAGCCAATGGCAACACCGACAGCAAAGATTAATGCCAGGTTGTCAAAAATGGCTGCACCGCCAGCAGCCAAAAGCGGAGCGATGTACGAGTCCATGAATGCACCAAAGGCGCCGAGATTGAGGTCCTTCTCGAATTTGAGAAGACCAAAGCTTTGCAAAATCGCTGCGGCTGGCAACGTTGCGACCGGGAGCATGAGGGCTCTCCCAATCTTTTGCAGAAAAGCGAGCATAGGATAAAACCTCCTTGGAATGGGATGAATTTATCAGGGAAGCCGCTCTCCGGATGAATGGCAAAATGATGAGGGCACAAGGAATAAGCCGGAGAGAGACCATTCTGATCGATTGATTGAAAGCGCTTACACTATTCGGGCGACAAAACCTTTTATAAGGCTTTGCCTTTCAGATATTGAACGACCTCGTCTACAGTAGAGAGTGTAAGAACGTGTTCGGCCAGTTGTTTCGCTTCCTCTAGGCTGGTGGAGCGGATACGTTCTTTGACTTTTGGCATGACCGAAGCGGCACCACTGAACTCATCGAGCCCTAATCCGAGCAAGAGCTTGGTTGCCAACGGATCACCCGCCATTTCCCCACACAGCCCGGTCCAAATACCTGCCCGATGGGAAGCTCCGATGACTTGTGAAATCAGTCGTAATACGGCTGGATGGTAGTAGCTGTAAAGCTCGGCGATATTGGCATTCATCCGGTCTACTGCCAGCGTATATTGAACGAGGTCATTCGTGCCGATGCTAAAAAAATCTACCTCTTTTGCAAACGCATCTGCTTGCAGGCAGGCACCCGGAATCTCCATCATCATGCCTACTGCGATGTTCTCGTCAAAAGCGATTCCTTCTGCTCGCAGCTCTGCTTTCGCTTGCTCCAGCAATCGTTTGGCTTCACGCAGCTGCTCCAGATGGGAAATCATCGGGAACATGATCAGCAAACGACCGAATGCACTGGCCCGCAAGAGAGCGCGTAATTGCACCAGAAACAACTCCGGTCTGGCTAACGAGATGCGCATTGCGCGGAAACCAAGGAACGGGTTTTCCTCCTGTGGAAGCGCGAGTGCCGGCAAATGCTTGTCACCGCCAACATCCAAGGTGCGAATGATGACTGGCTTGTCGCCAAAAGCAGCGGCTACATGCTTGTAGGCAGCAAATTGTTCGGCCTCATCGGGAAGGGTGCTGCGATCCATGAACAAAAACTCGGAGCGGAACAACCCGATTCCTTCTACACCAGATGTGATCAATGCATCTGATTCTTCTGGCACGGCCATGTTTGCCATTAGGTGAACGCGGTGGCCATCGGTTGTTTCGGCAGGTAGATCTTTAATGGCTTCGTACCATTGGCGTTCCTTTTTTTCCTGCGCGGCTTTTTCCTGAAAGGCAGCCAGTGTATCCGCATCAGGCGAAACAATCAGCTGTCCAGAGGTTCCATCGATGATTAGCAAACTTCCGGAGTCTACCTTTTCCATTAAGGTATCGCCTGCCCCCATGACAGCGGGAATACCGAGAGAACGTGCCAATATGGCTGCATGAGAGGTAGCGCCGCCTTTTGCCGTGACAATTCCCCGTACATGCTGGAGCGGAAGCTGAAGCGTCTCGGATGGGGTGACGTCCCAAGCAACCAGGATAAAAGGCTCTTCCGGGTAGGAGATGACAGTGTCACCGCCCGAAATATTTCGAATCAGACGGCGGCTCACATCACGAATATCATCCGCACGCTCTTTCATGTAGGCATCGTCCATACTCTCAAAGAGAGCGATGAACTGATCGGCTACTTGCGAGACGGCGGCAGATGCCACCAGTTGTTGGTTTTCGATGAGCGCACTCATCTCCCCGACAAATGCCGGGTCATCCAAAAAGGCGATATGAGCAGAGAGGATGGCTGCTTTTTCCGAACCTAATTGTTCCTCGGTTTGTTCCTTTAGCTTTTGCAGTTGTTCGCGTGCTTGCTCTACGCTCTTGCTAAGTATTCCTAGCTCCTGAGTCGTATCCACTGGAGTCGTTGACTCTGCTTGCGTGATGGCTGTTTCGTGTGTGAGGCGTAAAACAGGGGCAATCGAAATGCCAGCGGAAACCGGGATTCCTTTTAACATATATCCTTCCACCTTCCTGTCCGTCGTTTACACTATATGTTTGACGAGGATTGCTCCAATAGCTGCTGAATCGCATTGGCTACGTTTTGTTCATCCGCGCCGTCGATCTGAACGGTCAGGGTGTCGCCTTGGGAGACACCCAACGTCATGATGCCCAGAATGCTTTTGCCATCTGCGTGTTTTGTCCCTTTGCTCAGCGTAATCTTTGACTGAGATTGCGACGAACAATTCACGAGTAAAGCTGCTGGCCTCGCGTGGAGCCCACCTTCTACATTGACGGTTACTTCAAATTGAACCATGTTGTACCTCCCTCAACCATGTGCTTCGCGTTTATTTTAAGACGACAGTCATCAGTGGCTCTTGACCTGCTTGCACAGTAGCTTTTGCCACCACATTTTTTTCAGCAACCCGATCACCGTTCGTAATAACGATGGGTGTTACGATCGGGCAGCCCGCCTCTTCCAGTACACTCTTGTCGAATTGGATGAGCTTGTCGCCTGCTTTCACTTGATCGCCAACCGAGACAAATGGGGTAAAGCCTTTCCCGTTTAATTTCACGGTATCAATTCCAATATGCATCAATATCTCAAGACCACTTTCAGTCGACAGCCCGATAGCATGGTGGGTAGGGAAAAGATGCATTACCTTTCCATCGACAGGGGAGACGAGCGTGTCTGCACTTGGCAAAATGGCTACACCATCACCGACGACTTTACCCGCGAATACAGGATCAGGAACTTCGGACAGGGGGAGTACGGCACCTGTTAATGGTGCAAGAAAGGTTACCTCTTGTTGTTGTTTTTTCCGGGAAAAAAGACCGCGTAGCATAAGTATCCTCCTTTTGCGTCTGAACCAAAAAAGGCATGAGACGGTTGAATTCATACGACGACATCCTTACTATGTCCGTATGATCTCACCGCTCATGCCTAGTCGAGCTAGTAACACGCAGGATTATGATTTAATTTTGTTGTAATAAGCGATAAAGGTGCAGAGCCATGTAACCAACCTCGTCTTCTGGTACAGTGATCTCGAGACGAGTGGAGATGTATTGAGCCAGCTCAGTTGCCAATTGATAGGCTTCTGGCATGGTGGTTTTGACTCGGTCCAGAAGCGGGTTCTTGATGAATTTTTGTTGACGGATGCGCTCAACAGCAAAGCGCAAATGCGTAATGAGGCGAACGTAATCAATGGTACTGCGTTCAATCGTAATACCTGTTCGCTCTTCAATCAGGCCTACCAACTCTGTGATGATGTTGGTGAATTGGACAGCCTTTTTTACTGGAACATAGCTGATCGCGGAGTGAATGTGCAAGGCCAGAAATCCGATTTCACTATCTGGAATGTCCAAGTCAAATGCGTTTTTGATCATATCCGCTGCCCGGTTCGCCAGCGCGTACTCCTTCGTGTACAGCGTCTGGATTTCGAACAAGAAGGGATTCACGATCTCCATGCCGTTATTGAGCCGATAGATGGCAAACTGGATATGGTCAGGCAAGGCAACGTGGACGTGTTCGTTCAATTCTGGCGTAATCTCTCTCGCAATGAGAGCGATAATTTCTTCTGCAATTCCTACGACAGCAGGATCTACTTGGCTCAGAATGTTCTGATATTGCTTCTGATGGTTTTCATTTTCGAGCCTGAAGCGCTTTTCCACACGCGAGTCTTGGGCGGTAATGGTAATCCCGGGTTTTGCGCCAAATCCGATTCCTTTTCCGAACAGGACAATTTCTTGTCCGGATTCGGGTTCTTCTACGAGTACGACGTTATGGTTCAACACACGCGTAATTGCGAACGTTTTTTCCTTTTCACGGGACAATCCATTCCACCACCTTTCGATAGACAAAAACGGTCCATGACCGTATTTGCTTACCGCAAGCGGTCACATCCAATTCAATGAAAAACGCCGAGGAACCATGACGTTAATCAGAAAAAAGAGCCGAAAAAACCTTTTTAACAAGAAAAAGATCTTCTCGGCTCATGCCTGCATTACCAGTAACACGCCTTGTGAAAACGCTTTAATTAAAGCTTATAATAGCTCACGTCTCGTACATTGTCAATCACTCTGTCAACGGGAAAAACAAGATGGGCAGGAGAAGTAGAAACTTGTCCCGAATTGTTTGAACCAACAGGATAAGGGCAAAACAAAGCCAAGCGGACGCCTCATTAGCAATCCGCCCGCTTTGTTACTTGGTGTACTTGTCGGCAATCGTAGATGCACAGAAGGAGTTCGGTTTGATCTCGGCACGAAAGTGATTGGTTTCTGCTAAGCTCAACAAAGACTGGATAAACTTACGGGTAGGACCATTCGTGCCGATATCAAAATGCAGGCGGATGGGAGTATCTAAGTGGCGGTCCCGCAAATATTGGCGTACTTCTGTGGCAAGTCCGACTGCGTACATCGCTTCCTGGAATATACGCTGCTGCAAGGATGAGTACCGGCGTTCTTGAAATTTGTGATAAAAGAAGGTGCCCCCATGGCCGGGACGGATCACTGTGATCACAAGAGCAAAAAAAGTCCCGCGGCTTTTTAATTGAGAGTCGGCTCCCACAATAATTTCAAATGGACCACCTATTGATGAGATGGTATGTTCGATGTGGGAAAACACTTCTTCTTTTGCCAGTAGACCTCTAGTCGGACTGTGAAAGCGATCAAATAACGTATTTGCAGAGGTTAAGCCCACTCACATCCCTCCAGAAAGAGGCTTACAATGATTTGCATACTTCTTCCTTACATCATTAATGTATGTAATCTCGCAGATAGTATGTGAACGGGTAGGGACAAAAACTTCTGGAATCAACTTTTTGGGGTAAAAGGGTCCTTTGTTCGGGACGAAAGACTGTTTTTGAAGGAGCTTTAGGGAAACGTGATACAAGCAAATGAACATGATTATTATATGAAACAAGCCATGGAAGAGGCACAGAAAGCCGCCGCGATTGGCGAGGTTCCGATCGGTGCGGTCATCGTGCGCGACGGGGAAATCATAGGTCGCGGCTACAACTTGCGGGAAACACAAAAAGACCCTACCTTGCACGCGGAATTGATCGCGATACGGGAGGCAAGTGAACGCTTGGGTGGATGGCGCTTGATCGGGTGTACGCTGTACGTGACGTTGGAGCCGTGTCCGATGTGTGCGGGTGCAATCGTTCAAAGCCGCATCGAACAGGTCGTGTATGGTGCTCGCGACCCGAAGGCGGGCTGTGCCGGGACATTAATGAACCTACTCGAGGAACCGCGCTTCAATCATCAGGTGCCAGTTATAGAGGGTGTTCTTGCAGAGGAATGCGGGCAGATGCTCAAGGACTTCTTTCGTGGATTGCGTAAAAAAAGACAGCCCGTGCAGGAATGACCGGGCTGTCTGGACAAACCGTCTGCATCTCACATGCAGGCGGTCTTTATTTGTTTACGTTTTGCAGCATGTTCAGCTCTTCTTCGGTCAGTTCGCGATACTCACCAGGGGCAAGTGACGGGTCAAGGTGAAGCGGGCCCATACGAATCCGTTGTAGATAGGAGACATGCAGGTCGAAAGCAGCAAACATCCGTTTTACTTGATGGAACTTTCCTTCCATGATGGTGACACGAATCTCTGATGTTTCTCCTGAAGAGATAATCTCCAGCTTGGCTGGCAGTGTAGTAAAGTCCTCCAATTCCACGCCCTTGGCAAACTCCTGTACATGGTGCTCAGTGACCCGGCCATCGATGCGGGCAAAGTACTCCTTGTCCACTTTCTTTTTCGGGGACAAGAGGCTATGGGAGAGGTGACCGTCATTGGTCAAGAGCAAGAGACCCTCTGTATCAATATCCAGTCGGCCTACCGGATGCACTTTGATAGCCCACTCATACGGGAGCAAGTCCACTACGGTTTCATGGACATTGTCCTCTGTAGCAGAAACCACTCCAGGCGGCTTATTCAGTAAAACGTATACCCAGCGCTTAAAGTTAAGCGGTTCTCCATCCACGAGGATTTCCTGCTCCTCGGCAATGACATGCATTCCTGGGTCTGTTGCGACAACGCCGTCTACGACGATCAGTCGCTGCTTCACTAATGCTTTCACTTCCTTGCGCGTGCCGATTGCCATATTGGCCAGCACCTTGTCCAAACGTTCACGTTTCATTATATGTTCCTCGCTTTTCTTCTGATCGGATACCAATCGTTTGTGCTGTTATTAGTTTGGCCTAATGAGCCGCGCAAATCAAGGGGCATACAGAGGAATGAGTCTTGCATTTTTAACTGTATTTTGCTATAGTAAGTAATGTTTCTGACAAACTAAATATGGAGAGATACCCAAGTGGTCATAAGGGGACGCACTCGAAATGCGTTAGGCGTCGTGAGGCGTGCGTGGGTTCGAATCCCACTCTCTCCGCTTAGATTTTTCGGATCAAGTGAATGAAGCATATTTTTGCCAGTGCGGCAGAAGTATGCTTCATTTTTTTATATCAAAAACTGTAAGCAAATCTCAGTTTTGCGTCTAATAAGGTACAAACCCATAAAAAGGAGCGTACGAATGGATTCCGATGACCGAATAGAGCGATGGTTTCAGCAATACGGCCATGATATTTACAATTACCTTGCGTATTTTACCGGACGTAGAGATGTCGAGGATTTAGTCCAGGAAGTTTTTACGAAGGCGCTCAGAGCCTTACCAAGCTACGAAGGAAGGGCACAGCCCAAGACATGGCTTCTGACCATCGCGCGCCATGCAGCGATTGATTATAGGCGAAAGCAAAAAATGATGGACTGGTTTCCCGAAAACGTCCTCCGACTCCTCACTTCCAAAGAGCGCTCACCTGAGAAGGCATTGGTGTTAAAGGAACAATTGCAAGAAGTTTATGAAGCGATGAATCACCTCAAAAGCACGTATCGAGAGGTTCTAATCCTGCGATTGATAGAGGGAGTATCTACAACAGAGACAGCAGAAATCTTGGGCTGGAGCGAAGCAAAAGTCAGCACGACGCTCCATCGAGCCATCAAGGAATTGCAAAAACAAATGGGCAATAGCGGCAGGGAGGTCAATCTACATGACGCCATTTTTTGAAGAAAAAGAGATAAGCACAGTGCTGCAATCATTTCCGTCGCTTCAGCTGGACGAGGATAAGCGACATGAAATCGCGAGTCATATCCGTCGAGAAAGGGAGCTGCTCGTACAAATGAAAAAGCGTAAAAAATATGCCAAGGTAATCGGAGGCGCAGTTGCTTCCTTTGCTTTATTGTTTATCGCTTATCAATGGATACCTTCGGAGGTAACCTCATCCGTGCCGAGCGCACAACAGACGAATACAGGAAAGAGTCAGAGTACGAACGCTTCGGAAATCATAATGCCTTCAGGTACTGTCTTAACGATCGATCGGAAAATTCAAGCCTATGTAGATGAAGCACTGGATAAAACGAACGCAGCTTATAATCCTGAAAATATGAGTGTCGTCGTAACCGATCCGAATACCGGAGAGATTCTTGCTATGGGAAGTCGTAGAAAACATGAGTACAATGACGGTTTGGCAGAATCAGTTAGAGCCATACCTGATCCGGTCGTCGCTTTTCCAATCGTTACTTTGGCGGCCGCAATAGAAGAAGGGAGGTATCATGACAACGAGGTATACGATTCTGGAACATATGAAATCACTCCACGACAGATGATAAAAGACTACAATCGCGGTGTAGGATGGGGGAAAATTACGTATCTAGAGGGAATCCAGCGTTCCTCTAATGTTGCATTCGCCAAGCTCGGTTACGAACGTTTACCAAAGGATTCACTTGGAAAATATTTAAAGCGATTTGGTTTTGGCGCAAAGACGGATACTATTTTTGGTGAAGAGGCTGGGCAGATACCAAAAATGGATACCCCATACGATGTAGCAATGGCAGCTACGGGACATGCTGGCACTGCAACTGCGATTCAGCAAGTAGCGGCGATCGGTGCGATTGCCAACGGTGGTGATTTGTTGAAACCGCATATGTCAAAAAAAGGGAAATCGGATACGAAACACGATTATAAGGTTAGGCAAGTCATAACAAAGGAAACAGCCAAAAGGGTTCGAGAGATTTTAGAATCAGCCATAAGCAGCGCTGCTGGAGCGAGTAAAGCTTTTTCCATAAAAGAATATATAGTCGCTGGGCAAGCAGGAATAGCAGAGAAACGCGACCAACAAGGAAGCTTCATCGAAGGAAAATATACGTATTCGTTTATCGGATTTGCACCAAGCGATGATCCAAAGCTATTAGTTTACATAGCTGTTGATGACCCGCAGACAGACCTCGGGGTAAAATTATGGGGACAAGAAATTGTTGCTCCCCCTTTCAAAGAGATCATGGAAAACAGTTTGCAGTATATCCAGCAACGATAATCAACCCATCAATCAAAAAGGAAGCATGGCGGCATACCCCTAAAGGTATCCGAATGCTTCCTCTCTTTGTTTTCCCCATCCTATTTCCTACAAAAATAAGGCCCACACCACTCGGTTTCATGGGTCTTCACATACGTCCACGTAAAGTCCTTATCCACGACGTACACATCGTATTCCTTTTCCAAGTCCGCGACAGAAAACTCCGCAGCATTTTCCAAGATCAATACTTCGTTAGCAAGCTGGTAAAACACATAGTACGACTCATGGGCCACCTGCTGAAAGGCTTCATCCGCTTCCTCGCGTTCAAGACAATCCCTCAGCTTATTGCTAAATAAATGCCACAGATACCCTTGGTAGCCGTCTTTATTTTTGAGAAAAATCCTCTCTTTATCTTCTTCGGTCAGATGGCTCGCAAAATGCTTCTCCCATTCTTCCCGTAAGTATGGTCCCCAAATAAACAGCTCTGTTGTCTTCGTGTTCTTTTCCTTCATCCGATCAGCTAGTTTCATTGGGCGCCTCCATGTTGGTACAAGTTCATCTCTAAGAAAATACGTATGAAAGAGTGGGTCGGTCACGTCGTACCTATTGACAAAGGAAAACGAGGCGCATATCATAATACCCATAGGGGTATACGTATAAAGTTGATCGATCACATTTCCACTCAAAACGTAGGAGGTAGACAACATGTCTGTACAATCGAATTTTTCTGCTGATAAAACGTTAGATTGCAAAGGCTTGGCATGTCCAATGCCTATCGTACGCACAAAAAAAGCGATGGAAGAGATGTTACCGGGTCAAGTGATGGAAGTACAAGCGACTGATAAAGGCTCAATGGCCGATTTGAAAAGCTGGGCAAACAATACCGGGCATGAATTTCTGGGCACGGTTCAGGAGGGGGAAGTCATGAAGCATTTCCTGCGAAAAGCGAGTACCCATGAGGTGAAGGAGGAGACGAATTTCTTGCGGACCATTTCTAATGAAGAACTACAAAAAAAGCTGGAAGCCAACGACAAGCTGACACTCATTGATGTGCGAGAACCGGCAGAATACGCTTTTCATCGCATTCCTGTAGCCATTCCAATACCCCTGGGAGTATTGGGAGAGCGCTTGGATGAGCTACAGCCGGATGATGACATCTATATCATCTGCCGATCCGGCAAACGCAGCGACATGGCTTGTCAGTTGCTGGCCGAAAAAGGTTTTACCAAAATCACCAATGTGCTACCGGGTATGTCTGGCTGGAATGGCCCGGTAGAAAAACAATAAGGGGGAGAGAAAGATGATGGAACAACAAACAAACGTACAAGCGATGACAGCACACGAGTTAACGCAGCATCTTTTTGCGCAGGAGGAATTGTTTATTCTCGACGTTCGCAATACGAGCGATTACGAGAATTGGCGAATCGAAGGGCATCGAGTAGTGAGCGTGAACATCCCTTACTTTGATTTGCTGGACGGGGTGGAGGGTGTTCTTGAGAAAATCCCTGTGAAACAGAAGGTGTTGGTCGTCTGTGCAAAAGAGGGCTCGTCCATTTTTGTCGCAGAGATGCTAGCAGAAGCGGGCTTTACGGATGTTTCTTACCTGCAAGGAGGAATGAAGGCGTGGAGTGAGCATCTGGAGCCAGTGAAGGTGGGTGACCTCCGTGATGGCGGTGCGATTTATCAGTTTGTCCGCATTGGAAAAGGCTGCTTGTCTTACATGATCGTATCAGGAGGGGAGGCAGCGGTCGTTGATTCATTGCGGATGACGGATGTGTACGAAGCATTTGCAGCCAAGCATCAATGGACAATCAAGCACACCATCGATACTCATCTACATGCCGACCATATTTCCGGTGGAAAGAAGCTGGCAGATCGAGTAGATGCATCGTATTGGCTTCCAGAAAAAGATGCGGAAGAAGTTACGTATTCTTATCGTAAGCTAGAGGAAGGGCAGGAAATCCAAGTGGGCACAACCAAAATTGCGATCCTGCCAATCTATTCTCCCGGACATACCATCGGGAGTACGTCCCTGATTGTCGATGATGTGTATTTTCTTACGGGAGACATTCTGTTTGTTGCCTCGATTGGACGGCCGGATTTGGCTGGGAAAGCGGAAGATTGGGTAGGAGACCTCCGCGACACCCTGTATAATCGATATAAAGAGCTCCCTGAGCATTTAGTCGTGTTGCCTGCTCATTTTGGCAGCTACACCGAGCTTGGACCAATGGGTGTCGTATCTGCTCGTTTGGGTGACTTATATCGCAACAATCCAGGGCTAACGATTGCGGATGAAAGTGAATTCCGGCATATCGTTACGCATCATTTGCCGCCGCAGCCGAATGCGTATCAAGAGATTCGTCAGGTGAATATGGGAAAATTAAAACCGAGCGAAGAGGAACAACAAGAGATGGAAGTAGGGCCAAATCGCTGCGCCATTCACGATAAATAACGGAAAGGTAGTTCAAAAAATCGTCTTTTAAACACGCATTTATATAACAGGAGGAATAAAAAATGGCGGATGTTGTGGTAGATACAAAAGGTCTGGCTTGCCCGATGCCAATCGTCAAAGCAAAAAAAGCAATGGACGGAATGCAATCCGGTCAAACCATGGAAGTACTCTCGACGGACAAAGGCTCTCTGAACGACTTCACCGCTTGGGTCAAGCAAACCGGGAATGAGCTGGTTTCCCATGAGGTTGAGAACGGTGTGTACAAGTTTTTAGTGAAAAAGCTGTAGGGAGACAGAAGCGAGCACGTATGGATGAAGCCGCTAACGGTTCGTGGAGTGCTCGCTTACTCCTGATTTTCATAAACGATACGTACGCCAAGGTGCGTATAGATTTCTTCTTTGTAGTGACCATTAGGACATTGCTTTTCACTGAACAAGGCATTATTGTGTGAGCGCAAAGGTGCTTGGCAGGTGGAGCACCGATGCTGAAAAATGGATTTGAAAAAGCGAACCATTTAAATCACCTTATTCGCAGTTATTTACTTGGGATTAATTTTACTTCATGATGGTTCATTTGAAAAGAGGGTTGAGCATTCCGATGTGGTAGGTAGGAATGCGAGGAGGATATATGGACGTCTTACTGCTTCTGCTCATGGGCTCTCTCGGTTTTGTCGGCTCCTTTTTTTCCGGATTGCTCGGGATTGGCGGAGCGATCATTAGCTATCCGATGCTCCTGTTTATACCACCGGCACTAGGTGTGGCGCAGTTTTCTCCCCAGGAAGTTTCGGTGATATCGATGTCTCAAGTATTTTTCGCGTCACTGTCTGGCGTACTGGCTTTCCGCAAAAGAAACGGGAGAAACTCGCCCCTGATTCATAAAGGACTTGTCAGAGATATGGGGGGAAGTATCTTGGCGGGCAGCCTGATTGGTGCGGCTCTCTCCCAATACTTGTCGAATGAAAGCATCAATGTGGTGTACGGGATACTGGCGATCATTGCCGTGATTTTGATGCTCGTGAAAAATAGGGGAACAGAAGCGGCGGCAGGGGAAGTCACATACAACCGATTCATTGCTGCTGGTGCTGCGTTTGCTGTGGGAATCGTATCCGGGATTGTCGGTGCAGGGGGAGCGTTCATCCTCATTCCGATCATGCTGACCGTGTTGAAAATACCTACGCGCGTGACAATTGCCTCATCTTTGGCCATTGTATTCATCTCCGCAATAGGTGGTGTAATCGGGAAGCTGTCGGGTGGGCAAATTCCGCTCTTGCCCGTTTTGTATACGGTCATCGGAAGTGTTTTGGGGGCACCGGTGGGCAGTATGGTCAGCGCCAAGATCGATGTGAAATATTTGCGTTATGGCCTGATTGTGCTGATCTGTGGAACGGCGATCAAGATTTGGAGTGACATTCTATAAGGAAAGATGCTTTTCGTTGCAAAAGCTTCTTTCGCTTATTTTCATACCTATACAAGTATAAGTATTATTAAGGGGTGTTCTTACATGGAAAAACAAAAAGAAAAAACGACGATTGTGTTGTTTAGCGGTGACTTGGATAAAGCGATTGCAGCCTTTATTATTGCGAACGGAGCTGCGGCCTATGACCATGATGTCACGATTTTCTTCACCTTCTGGGGACTGAATACCATGCGCAAGGACGAGATCGTGAAGGTAGAAAAGGGATGGCTTGAAAAAGCGTTCGGTTGGATGATGCCAAGAGGCGCCAAGAAGCTCGGATTGTCTAAAATGAACATGATGGGCATGGGTCCAGAGATGATCAAGCATGTCATGAAAAAGCACAATGCCCTGACGCTTCCACAACTCATCGAGCTGGCTCAGGAGCAGGGAGTGAAGCTGGTCGCTTGTACGATGACGATGGACTTGCTCGGCCTCAAGCAGGAGGAATTGCTCGACGGAATGGAGTATGCAGGTGTAGCTGCTTATTTGGGGGATGCGACACAGGCAAAAGTAAACCTGTTTATTTAAAACAGCACGCGTAGGCAGCTTGCTTGACATTACCTGGATTTCGCATAAGATACCTGTATACGTATGCCTTGTCGTGAAACAGGAGGAATTCATATGGATTACAACTACAGTGACGATGTCAAAAGACGTTTAAAACGAATTGAAGGACAAGTCCGCGGTGTGCTGAAAATGATGGACGAGCAGAAAAACTGCAAAGACGTAGTAGCGCAGCTCTCCGCTGTTCGCAACGCTTCAGACAAGGCGATTGCCCAGATTGTAGCGGAAAACCTGCAACGCTGTTTGCTAGAAGAGCAGGCTGCTGGAGGAGACACGAGCAAGCTGGTGAAAGAAGCCGTAGAGCTTTTGGTTAAGAGCCGCTAAACCGATTTTGGAGAGGAGCTTCCTATGAGTTTCACTACGATTCTTTTGCTGTTCGGCTATGCGGTCATTATTTGGTATATCATCTCTCGCTTTCTTCCTGTAAAGGGATTGGAAAATCTCAAGTCAGATCAGTTCAAGAAACGGGTCAACCAAAAAAGCAGGGTGATGCTCATCGACGTACGCGAGCCGCACGAATATAAAGCGGGTCATATTCCATCGGCGGTGAACATCCCTTTGTCTCAGCTCGACCAACGCGCAAAAGAAATTTCCAGCAAAAACGATATATTGCTATACTGCCGGAGCGGGATGCGTAGCAAGCAGGCAGCAAAAATTTTAAAGAAACAAGGCATTCCGCAGATGGCTCATCTGCAAGGCGGGTTCATTACCTGGAATGGTCCGACGAAAAAGAAGTAACAGCTAGCACCTGGTGTATGTTTGAATACCCGGGTGCTTTTTTTATTCGATGAAAAAACAGGGTTGACATTTCGTTTAGTTGTAACTACAATGATTACAACAAGGCGATGCGGTAAGCGCCTATTCTTTTTGAGAGAGTTGTAACTGATTTGGTTACATCAAAAACATACAAAACGGAGGGAATATCATCATGAAGATTGCAATTGTAGCAGCAAGCGGTAAAGCAGGTAAGGTGATTATGAAAGAGGCGTTGGATCGTGGCCATCAAGTGACAGCGATTGTGCGTGATGCATCCAAAATCGAGCAAAGCGATGTAGCTGTGATTCAGAAAGATGTGTTTGATCTGACAGCCGCAGATTTGAACGGCTTTGACGTAGTCGTGAACGCTTTTGGTGCACCAGCAGGTCAAGAACATCTGCACGTCGAGTCAGGGAAGGCTCTGATTGAAGCGTTGAAGGGTGCTCCTTCTACACGTTTGCTCGTTGTAGGTGGTGCAGGCAGTCTGTTTGTAGACGAAGCCAAAACACTGCGCCTCGTAGAAACTCCTGAATTCCCTAAGGCTTACTTGGCAACTGCGCAAAAGCATGGAGAGTACCTGCATGTATTGGGAGAGTCAAACGGCATTCAATGGACGTATATCAGTCCATCCGCCTTTTTTGACCCAGCAGGGGAGAAAACAGGTGCGTACCGACTCGGAAAAGACCATCTGTTAGTGAACGCTAGCGGACAGAGCTATGTGAGCTATGCTGACTATGCGGTGGCAATGCTCGATGAAATCGAAAATCCAAAGCATCAAAATGAGCGTTTCACAGTAGGCTCCTAATCTCGATTGGAATTAGGCTCCTTAACACAAAGACCAGCTTCCTTCTAAAGGATAGCTGGTCTTTGTTGTGTATCGAGATTATCGGCCAATCCCACCGACGAATGGGTAGGAAAACGGGCGTCCATTTAAGGAATAAATGATACCTTTAATCGGATAGTAGATCGCCATCAGTCCAAACACAATCAGGAACGGAATCCCGATCAACAAGAAGGTGAAGAACCAGGAAATAGCGAGGAGCACCGTCATAATGATGTGGAAGAACAAAGCCTGTAGCGCCATATTTTTGGCGTCACGATTTTGTACGAGCAGCCAAACCAGAATGGGCACAAGGATCGGTGCAAAAAATGTGCTAGCGTGCGTGATGACTTTTACACCTCTATAATCCATAAATAAGTCCTCCTTGATTAAATGTAAAACTTGATCTACTGTCATTGTAACGTATGGAGCTCACTCAAAAAACCATCATGAGTGTGATTGTTTGTTCCGACTATAGACGGAGGAATTTTTATTTCCATTCGTTTACTGTTATAGTAGTAAGAAAATCTTTCGTTTTTGGTAGATAATTCGTAATGTTTTTTGGATATGATAAATGGATAAGCAAGAACTGAGAAGGGAGCATATAGACATGATGATCGATTGCCATCATCCATCCAGCATGAAGGATCGGCTGATGTTCTTTTATAATTTTTTGCGGTCACCTGGTCAAGTGGGCAGTATTACTCCTAGCTCCCGTGCACTTTGTAAACAAATGGTTGCGCCTATCGACTGGGAGCAAGCACATACAATTGTGGAATTAGGAGCAGGAACGGGGATTTTTACGAAGTGGATCGAGCAAAAGAAAAAACCGGAAGCCGTACTGATATCCTTTGAAAAGGAGACCAAGATGCGCAACAGGTTGGAACCACTATTTCCCGATGTACGATTCCACGAAGATGCAGTAGATTTGAATCGGGTTCTTTCGGAAGCGGGATTGGATAAAGCCGACTGTATTTTGTCAGGATTGCCATTTGCCAACTTCCCACAAGAGCTGCGTGATCAAATTATGGATCAGGTATATCATGCGCTAAAACCAGGTGGAGTATTTGTCGCCTTTCAATATTCGCTGCAAATGAAAAAGCAGCTTTCCTCTGTATTTGAGCAAGTATCGGTGAAGATGGTTCCATTGAATCTGCCACCTGCCTTTGTCTACATTTGCCGGAAGGATGATGGCAAGGGTGTCGGCTAGGAGGATTTCTAAATGATTGTCGATATGCTGTCCGAGTCTGTGGGTCAGTTTGGCTATTTTGCTCTTTTCTTTATGTTATGGCTAGGGATTGTCGGTATGCCGATTCCTGACGAGGTGATCGTGCTGTCTGCGGGAGTGCTGACCTCGATGGGACTTCTGCATGTTTTTCCTGCATTTATTGCAACCTATTTGGGTGTTGTGTCTGGGCTGTCATTGGGATATGTGCTCGGGAGATGGCTAGGTGCGCCTGCACTGAACTGGATTAGTCGCAAAAAAGGAATGAATAAGTACGTAGAGCAAGCGCAGTCGCTGCTCGATCGTTACGGAAGCTACGCGCTATGTATCAGCTATTTCTTTCCTGTCGTCAGGCATGTGGTTCCTTACTTGGTCGGGATCGGGAAAATGACGTTTCCACGCTACGCCCTGTTTTCGTACACAACCGGCTTTGTATGGACACTGATCTTGTTTTTGCTCGGTCATTTCATGGGAAATAAGGTGGAGATGCTTACTTCCTATGTGGCCTTATTGAATAATCGAACCGTGATTTTCTCTGTCTTAGGCGTACTGGTTCTCATTATTGCTGCTTATTATGGCTTTACCGTTTGGAGAAAACAAAAAAGCATCGCAGCTGCGCCACAGCCTTTGATGATCGATCCTGATCGAAAAGAGTAACCCGAATGTAATAATGACGAAGTCAACAACCCTCTGCGTGAGCAGAGGGTTGTTGCTTTTTATCATAAAAAGCCCATCCGTATGCGCGGAAGTGGCACAATGGATGGGCTTTGGACAACGTTTATGAGGTAGCCTTGTTTCTTCGAATGTTTCGCTGGCGTAGCCATTCTGGCAAGATAATTCCAAGTAAAATGACCACGACACCGCTCACTTGGAGTATAGAGACAGACTCATTCAGAATGACATAGGAGGAGAGTACAGCCATAGGTAGCTCAGCTGCTCCTAATATAGCTCCCATCCCTGGTCCGATGTGAGGCATACCATAATTGAAAAAAACTGTCGGGATCAAAATACCGAAGAAAGCGAGCAATAATACGTATGGAAACAAACCGTCCAACAATGCTCCATTGAATAGAAAAACGGGTGGGTAAATCAGGCTGGCTAACAGAAAAGAGCCAGTGGCCATACTGGAACTACGAATCCAGGGATTCACAGCAATGGCGGTTTTCCCGCTGAACAAAATAAACAGCGTAAAAGAAACGGCTGAGAGAAGACCGAATATGACACCCAGGATATGAAATTGGGCCAATCCGCCGCTCTCGAAAATTCCTCCAGCAAGAAGGGTCCCGGTTAGCAGCAAGAGGAGGGAAAAAATCGTCTCTTTTCCAGGCATCCGGTGAGTCATCACAGCTTCAATCAGTACACCCATCCACGTGAACTGAAACAAAAGGACGATGGCGATCGAGGCTGGGATATATTGCAGGGCATTGTAGTACAAAATTCCTGTCGAACCGACAGTCAGACCTACGACGGCTAATAATAGCAACTGGCGAAGGGAGGGCTTGGTCCGCAGGAAAAAAAGAGCGGGTATCCAGGTCAGCACAAAGCCCAAAAACATTTGCCCACCAATTACCTCTGCGGGCGAATAGCCTTGCTTGTAGGCAAGCTTCACAATGGTTGATAGTATGCCGTAACTACATGCTCCGAGAAAAACCAGGAGGATGTATCTCATCTGATGCATCTCCTCACATACGATAATAATTCTTAGCTAGGATATTACGACAGCGTCTGTTTGTCTATGGATGAAAAAGATTCCATTTTTGGTTCGAACAAATGTTTACGTTTGATCTCAGCGGGAAATAGTGAAGTGACACTATATAATCGTACCCACTATAAATAGTGTAGCTATAGGATTGGTGAACAGCTTAGATAAAAGGGGGAGGCTTGTGTACCAGAAGTGGAGGGATCGATTATTTTCCACATTTTTATTGTTGATTCTAGGACCAACTATTCTTATTTGCTTCCTTTTTTATGATCAAGCCAAGGAGGCAGTGTTTGAACTATACAAGACGAATATGGATGCGGACGTGGGGCTCGTCGATGAGCGGCTTTTGTCCCTTTTTCAGTCTATCCAAAAGGATACCGATGAATTGGCGGATAGACTGGCCGTGCGTATCACAGAGGAACCACATTTTGTCAAAGGAAAAAGGAATGGCTTCAGGCGTGAATGGACATCGCAGGAACATGGCGTCCAACATCTATTCGAGCGTTTCTCCCGCAAACAAAACGTGGTAGGAAATATTGTTTTTCTCGGTGAGGATGGTAGAGTTTTCTCATTACACGAAGATAAGAGCTGGAGTGCGGATAATCAATTTATGGAACGAGAGCAATGGGGAACGGGAGAAAACAGGGTAGATTTTCTTACCAAAAGGGAGCAAGAGGAGCGCCCAAGATCATTTTTTCTCGAGAAGCGCCTGGAGAGCTCGAATCCAAAAGCTACGGGACTTTTATTGGTGGAAATCAATCTGGATAAACTGACTGACTGGATCTGTACTGATATCGTTCCAAAAGAGTATGGCATAATGGTCCTTTCCCCCTCTCGAACCATTATGATTCACACTGATAAAGCTATGATTGGAAAACATGTTTCGGCACTTCCACATTATGAAATAGTACACAGGCAGTGGGAACAATCCAATGAAAAAGGACTCTTTTCCTTACTCATCGAAGGCAAGGACATTTATGTATACCGTAAAGTGTCTGAAAAAAGCGGTGCTGCTTATTTTGAATGGTTGCCGAGAGAGGGGATTAATGAACGATTACAACGATTGAACCTCATCTTTTTTTTCACCCTTTTTATCGTTGTTTTATTTGCCTGTTATGTGGCTCATCGTTTATCAAAATGGATTGGTGAGCCGATCTATAGCTTGGTATCCGCCACTGACTCCTTGTTGAAGGGTGATTTCTCCATACGCGTCCCGATACAGGGGATGAAAGAAATAACGCTACTGGAGAATAAGTTCAACACCATGGCAGAACAGATGCATGCGTTAATTATCCGAGAGCGGGAGTATTCGCAACAGAGCCTGGATCAAATTGTTCGCAGCTTTTATTTAGCCGTAGAGATGAAGGACCCTTATACAGCAGGACATTCAGAACGAGTTACACACTATGCCCTAATCATTTACGATTATTTACAGCAACAGGAGCAGCTTGCAATATCACGAGATGATTTACGTTATGCTGGATTAATGCATGATATCGGAAAAGTAGCTATTCCTGATCACGTCCTTTTAAAAACAGGAAAGCTATCGCCTGACGAGTACGAGTGCATGAAAACTCATTCCATCATCAGTGGAGAAATTGTGGAGCAGATAGAAAACCTGTCTCATATCAGTCCAGGGGTACGGCATCATCATGAGCGCTGGGATGGAAAGGGTTATCCTGATCAGCTCAAAGGGGAAGAAATTCCACTGATTGGCCGTATTCTAGCCGTAGCAGATACATTTGATGCCATGACCTCTACGCGTTCCTATCGCAAAGCCATGTCAGCAGAAGAGGCATACGAAGAAATTCTGCGCTGCCAAGAAACACAGTTTGATCCTTCCATTGTTTCGATTTTTAAGAAGGCTTTTGAGGATGGAGCTATTCAGATTACACAATCGGCGGATTGCAAGGGAAGAGTTAGTAAGGATAGAGAGATTTCCTAGCACTGGATAGGTTTACTCCTTGCTATCGGCTACTAACTTTGGTATTCTAGTTCTACCGTGCTAGACGGGGAGGTTGCGGTGCCCTGTAACCTGCAATCCGCAATAGCAGGGTTGAATTCCTATCCTAGGTTTTCTTATGTGAGGCTGCCTTATGGCGGCGGTGTTGAGGAGCGGGTCCTGTGCAACGCGAACCCATGAATCTGGTCAGGTCCGGAAGGAAGCAGCCATAAGTGGATCATCGCGTGTGCCGCAGGGTAGCCTGCTCTGAGCTGCTACCATAAGTAACGCTCGGATAAGAATTATCGAAGATAGGTGCACGGTACTTATCACGCATGTACAGATAGCATGTTTCCAAAGGGAAGCATGCTATTTTTATTTTGCGATCCAATTATTTTTTGTTGGAAATTGGCGATAACTAGCGAAACATTTCCGTGCTTTTCAAGTGGATAGAATGAAGGTTTTATGAGTATTCTCACGAATTTTCATAATAGGCGGAAAGGATTTGGTTTCTTTCCTTTCAAAATACGTCATAGGCCAGGAGGGACAAGCAATGAGTGCACTTTCTTCGTTACATCTCGTTGGCTCGTCCGGTCGATTGCAGCGGTTCATGCATCAACTGCCTACTGCCGTTTTATTGGTGAATCAAGCGGGTAGTATCGTGGAGGTCAACGAACAACTGCTTCGTGTAACCGGATATTCACGCGATCAACTTGTTAATCAGCCGATCAGCTCTCTTCTTCCCCATCGAGGTTCCATAGAGCACCTGTATGAGGAATATTTGCGAAAGGAAGAAGAAGTGGGAACCAAAGGCGAGGTCGAACTGGAATGGTGTGATAAACAGGGAAGATGTAGGAACACATCTGTCATGATCATGGCACAGCAAGCAGAAGAACTTCTGTACATGATTCATTTTCCCCAACTCGTGAAAGAAAGCGAACAGCTTTTGTCACAGCGATTGCTAACCAAGCTGACCTATGATACAAGCATGGGCTTGTTTATCCTCGACGAGAAATCGATCATTATCGAAGCCAGTCAGACGGCGTGCAAGCTGCTGGGTATGGAGAGACTGGACGTCATCAATAAACACGTCGATCAAGTATTTAGCGGCATTCCCGAACCGCATCGGCTTATAAAAAAAGAACTGTTGGAAGGCGTAAAGCTGCAAAATGTCGCGACTTCCTGGACTAATGACAACCAACGCTATGAGCTGATTGTCGACGCAAATACGCTCCAAGACGAGTCAGGGAAAACAGTAGGGGCGTTTATTCTTTTCAAAGACATAACAAACCTGCGATCCTTCGCCCAAAAGCTCGAGCGGAATGAACGTTTGGCGATGATCGGGCAAATTGCTGCTGGTACAGCACACGAGATTCGCAATCCGCTTACCTCGATCAAAGGATTTCTGCAAATGTTCCTCAGGTTATTCGGTGACAGCGGCATGGACAGGGAGAAAACGTACACCGAAATCATGCTCACCGAAATCAATCGCATCAATTCTTTAGTCAGTGAATTCCTACTATTGAGCAAGCCGCGTAATATTCAATATTCCATGGTCGACTTAAATACCGTTTTTGAGGAAATTTTGCCGATCGTCGAGTCACAGGCGAATCTGTACGGAATTGATGTCCAGTTTGCCTCTCGCGGTAAGCTTCCGATGGTCGTCGGGGATAACGAGCTATTGAAGCAAGTGTTCATCAATATCTGCAAAAATGGAATAGAAGCTATGGGAGAGCAAGGGTCGCTTCGGATTTCCCATCATTTTGATCAGGATGGTGACAAAGTGAGTATCGATATTCACGATTCAGGTCCGGGCATCCCGCTTTACATTATTGATAAGATTTTTGATCCGTTTTTTACGACAAAAGAGGAAGGAACAGGGCTCGGATTGTCTGTCTGCCAAAAAATCATTCACGATATTGGCGGTCAAATCCGCGTCTCCTCCAAAGGGTTTGGGACGACCTTCCATATCATGCTGCCGTATTAGGAAGAATGCGTCCCGCACAATTGTGAACGGGGCGTTTTTTAAGTGAGACATGTCCGTTCACTTTGTACGAACGGTGGCAATCGTGTATACTGAATAGGATATAGAAGAGGACTGTGCAGATGGGGAGTGTCACACGAACATGGCTTATACCGCGCTATACCGCGTATACCGACCGACGACTTTTCAAGACGTAGTCGGACAAGAGCATGTTACGACAACCTTGCGTAATGCTTTACGCGAAAATAGGCTGTCCCATGCCTATTTATTCAACGGTCCCCGAGGTACGGGAAAAACAAGTGCAGCCAAAATTATGGCGAAAGCAGTGAACTGCGAGCAGCCCATAGATGGCGAGCCATGCAATCAATGCGATACGTGTAGAGCCATCTCCAACGGTTCTGTAACGGATGTGCTGGAAATCGACGCGGCATCCAACCGTGGTGTTGAAGAGATCCGCGACATTCGCGACAAAGTGAAATTTGCCCCGAGCGACGTCAGGTATAAAGTGTACATCATCGATGAGGTGCATATGCTGACGACAGAGGCATTTAACGCTTTGTTAAAAACTCTCGAAGAACCGCCGTCCCACGTCATTTTTATTTTGGCGACGACAGAGCCGCACAAGCTGCCAGCTACGATTATCTCTCGTTGTCAGCGCTTTGATTTTCACCGAATTCCTCTGAGCGTGATGGTCAATCTTTTGCAAAGGATTTGCCAATCACAAGGGGTGCAGGTGGAGGAGCAGGCCCTGCAGCTCGTAGCGAAGATGGCTGAAGGTGGAGCCCGTGATGCTCTTAGCTTGTTGGACCAAGCGATTAGCTATAGCAAGGACGAGGTTCGTGCTAGTGATATTATGCAGATTACGGGCACAGTTGCCCAATCTTACTTTTCTGTGCTTGCGCGACATATTGCCGAAAATGATATTGCGCAGGTCATGGAGCAATTTGATAAAGTCATGGTGCAAGGGAAGGACCCGGAGCAGTTCCTGCACGATTTCCTTTACTATTACCGCGATATGCTGTTATTGAAGACAGCGCCGCAGTTGGAAGAGATTGTCGAGCGGACCATGATTGATGATCAGTTTGCAGAGGTTGCAAAGCTGTACTCGTTTCCGGTGCTTTACGCAGCGATTGAGACCTGTAATCAGGCTTTGTCGCAATTAAAATGGTCGACCTATGCAAGGGTGCTGGTTGAACTGACCCTTGTCAAAATGTGCCAGCCTAATGCGAATGCGACGGAATCTATGGGTGCCTCACCCGTTAACAGCGAGGAACTGACCGCGATGTCCAATCGCGTCCGCGTTTTGGAAGAGCGTTTGGTTCAAGTGATGCAAGGTCAGGTGAGCATTCCTGGCCAACAAAAGGCCGAAGAAACGCGCAAGAACGAACCAAGGCGCATAGCTGCGGCTTCTGGTGGTTCAAGAACCCCGATGAATAGAGTCAGGGAAGTCGCGAAGGCCATGGATGAGAATTTGACGAGACAGGTGCGCGGGCAGTGGAGTCAAATTTTGACCGAACTGAAAAAGATCAAGATTCAGTACCAGGCTTGGCTAGTCAATGGTCAACCGGTAGCTGCCGGCAATGAAGCTGTTGTCGTAACCTTCAACAGTGCCATCCATTGCGATAAGACGATGGAGGCAGAGCTTCGGAGCGTGATCGAGCGCGTTATGTCTACGGTGCTGGGCAGGCCCTTGCAGCTCTTGTCTGTCATGGAGGAAGAGTGGCAAAGTGTAGACCAGCAGGTTGGTCAAAAAGACGCTTCTGATGAGCCTGAAGAGGACCCGTTTTTGGCGGAAGCCATCAAGCTTGTCGGAGAAGGTCTTGTGGAAGTCAAAGACTAAATCATACACTCATAACCATTTAGGGAGGATACCTCAATGAAAAACATGCAGCAAATGCAACAAATGATGAAGCAAGTGAAAAAAATGCAGGAAGATATGCAAAAAGCGCAAGAAGGCTTGAAAGAAAGAATCGTGGAAGGCTCTGCTGGTGGCGGTGCTATCACTGTGAAAATCGATGGACATAAGCAAATCAAAGACATCGTGATCAAGCCAGAAGTAGTAGACCCTGAAGATGTAGAAATGCTGCAAGACCTGGTGCTCACTGCTGTGAACGATGCCCTGCGCAAAGCAGATGAAATGGTAGGCAAGGAAATGGGCAAATTTACCGGAGGCATGAACATCCCAGGCCTGTTCTAAAAATTGGGCAGGAAAAGAGGAATAGGCGATGTTTTATCCAGAACCGGTCTCAAAGCTCATTGATGGTTTTATGAAATTGCCCGGCATTGGTCCAAAAACGGCTGGGCGGCTTGCCTTTTTTGTGCTCAATATGAAAGAGGACGACGTGCTTGATCTAGCAAAAGCATTGGTCAATGCCAAGCGTCAGCTTCATTATTGCTCAGTCTGCAACAATATTACCGATCTCGATCCATGTCATATTTGTCGGGACAAACGTCGTGACGGTTCAGTTATCTGTGTGGTGCAAGAGCCGCGAGACGTGGTAGCGATGGAAAAGACCAGAGAGTTTGAAGGGTATTATCACGTTTTGCACGGGGCGATTTCTCCTATGGATGGGATCGGCCCGGAGGATATTCGCATTCCTGACCTGTTGAAGCGCCTCGGTGACGAGCAGGTGAAGGAAGTCATTTTGGCGACCAATCCGAATATCGAAGGGGAAGCGACAGCGATGTACATTTCCCGGTTGATTAAACCTTTTGGCATTCGTGTGACACGTATCGCTCACGGCTTGCCAGTGGGTGGAGATTTGGAATACGCCGATGAAGTGACGCTGACCAAGGCATTGGAAGGCAGACGCGACCTGTAAAGGAAATTTAAAAAGTCGTCCTTTGATCACGATGTAGTTCTAGATGATCATTCGACATCGAAATTGGCGTTCACCTTCGAAGTCCGGTGCTCATGTAGGTCCCCTACACTCCGCTCCTCCTTCTTCAGGTTCTCGCCACTTTCTCGGTGCTGAAAGGACGACTTTTTAAATATCATCCTAGGAATTTCAATACGTACGACAAAGATAGAAAAGAAGACGGGGGCTGCCTGTCTTTTTTTCGTTTCGGGAGGAGGATGAAGTATGCCAGTTATTCGTATGGAGTTTTTGATAGATGCTCCGCGACAGGTCTGCTTCGATGCTGCCAGAAGCATTGATTTGCATATGGAATCGACCGCTAGCACAAAGGAGAGAGCGATTGGAGGAGTAACGAGCGGACTGATAAACTTTGGGGAGACGGTTACCTGGGAAGCCATTCACTTTGGTATCAAGCAGAATTTGACGGTGAAAATCACAGAGATGGAGGAACCGCGCTATTTCGTGGATGAGATGGTTTCGGGCGCATTCAAACGGTTTCATCACACGCACGAGTTCATTCCGATAACGGACAGTCAGACGAGGATGATTGATATTTTTGATTACACTTCTCCGCTGGGCATTTTGGGAAAGCTCGCGGATTGGCTGTTCTTGGAGGCGTATATGACACGGTTTTTGCGGACGCGCAATGAATATCTCAAGCAAGTAGCAGAAGCACAGATCAAAGCTTTGCAATCTTGATAGAAATGCCGGACTTTTTTGAATGGACGAGACATACAGTGAAATAGGAGCGTGAGGAGATGCTGACAGGACCGGGACTGTCGCTTGCGAGTGGAATACGGCGACAAAAGTCCACTCCATGGGCGATCATGCTGTTTATTGGGTATTGGCTCATGTTTGCTACGGAGTTATCCATGATTCGTTTTCACAAGGGGGATGACGGAAAGTGGGTTGCTACTACCGCTGGGCAACCGGAGGTATGGCTAGGGTTACTTGCTTTTGCAGTGGCAGTATTTAGCTTCATTGCGACCGTCGGTTTCATTGTGAGCCTGCTCCGAGAAAGGCGGCAGCCGACGTCATGGCTATGGCAATATGACGAGCTTACAGGGAATGATGTACTGCATATTGTAGCTTGGTTGCATGTGTTTCAAACAGGCGTACTGCTGTTGTATGGGTTTTTACTGGAAGGTACCTTCTTTTCCACCGGTACGATCGGAGGGATATTGGAATCAGCTATTTTTCAACTGTTCCTGTTGATTTTGATTCCGCTGTGGTTTCGTGGACGACTGGGAGAAATCGGTGTTCGCCGACCTGTACGACTTGGCCGGATGCTGTTGATGCTCGCTGCTCTGTTTCTTTTGATTGCACTGGTGCTGGATGTGGTGGTGACTAACCCGATTGCGGACTGGTTTGGACTGTCTCTGTCATCAGAGCGAGAGCAGCTGATCGAAAAAGAGATTGTGCAGGCGAAAGAAACGGATATTTTGGCGGCGTTCACCTCACTTCTGGTCATTGGCATATTGGTTCCGATTGCGGAGGAGATTTTGTTTCGCGGCGTGATTCAGACTTATCTGGTTCAGAGAATCGGTCCCGTTTTGGGTATCTTCCTGAGCAGTCTCTGGTTTGGGCTCCTGCATATGGATATCGCGCTGTTCGTTCCGCTTTTTGTCATTGGACTTATCCTCGGATTCGTTCGACATCGGTACCAATCAATTTGGGGAGCAGTTCTGTTGCATGCGTTGAACAACATGACAGGAGTGCTTTACTACTTTCACTGAGGGGGAAGCTTGCAGGTGAGTAGGTGGAGAAAAAAAGCGCGGTTCGTGGTGGAATGGAATGAAGCCAGCTTGGATGTGGCAGTCAATCAGGCGCGAATGGACTGGCAGCATGCCCGCCATCTTGTGGAGATCAGTGAGCCGGATGGCGGTTTGGATGATGTCATTTACTATTTGCACGTGACCGAAAAGCGGTATATGTATTTGCTCGCGCAAGCAAAGCGCGAGAGGAATCGCCAACAGGCATAGGAGGAAAAGCAGATGACTACAGGGTGGGTTATAGCACTGATTGTAGTTGGAATTTTGCTGGTGATTGCCGCCAGCAAATCTGTCACGGGCCCGATCAGGTGGATTGGATTTGGGATCATGCAAGTCGTGATTGGGGCACTATTGCTGTTTTTCACCAATCTGGTAGGAGAGTTGGCTAACTTCCACATCCCGATCAACCCTGTGACGGCTCTGCTCGTTGGATTTCTCCGTTTGCCTGGATTGGCGGCGTTGATTGTCATCAAGCTATGGATTATGTAAAGATGTATCGCTTCGGTTATCCATCGGTAAACAAAAAAGCAACGCCGCGATCCTCGTATTTCACACGACTACGACTTGGCTGACGAAAGGAAGTAAGGAGGGCGAGGAGGCGTGGCAGCGAGACGATCAACGTTCCGGTGATCAACGTGAGCCCATATCCTTCTGAAAGCCACACATAAGCCCCTGCTGCAATCGCCATACTCCCCACGTTTACCGTCAGCTCACTTCCCCGATAGACAGAGAGCGGGATGGGAAGTGGATAGCCTGCCCCCCACCATGGAGAGACGAGCATATCGGCAGTTGTCTTTGGTTTATGGCCGCGCAGAAGGGCATATAGTCGAAATAAGACTAAATGACAGATCGGTATAACAGGTAGAATCGCTAATGTCACAATCAGTGTATAAGCGGGGACTTGTAGCATGAATGAGTGCCAAATAAGGGACAAGCCTATTAACAGCAGTTGAAAAAGGTAGCCGACGAATTGCCAGCGAAAACGATAGAGCAGCTTGTAGCTATAGATCGTATGGGCGGCGGTTTCCTTCATGAGAAGTCACTTCCTTTTACAGCGGTCTGGATGAATGAAAGTCTGCGTTTCTATTATCGCACAGTCGCAAATCTGGAGAAAGCTCATACACGGAATGAAACAAGCCGTTAGTCTAGCCTGATTAGACTGACGGCTTTTTGTTATGGGTAGGATAAAAGGAATGATAGGGGAACTGATTGGTTAGGGCCTGAGGAGGAGGGAAGGAAATCGTGAAGCTATGGGTCATTTCAGAGGAGGTCGTAGCCAGATTCGGAAATGAGCTAGGAGCATGTGGAATAGAGCTGGTTGTTTGCAGCGCAGATGCCATACAAGAAGGCGCCAATGGATTCCTGCTGACAAAAGAGAGTGATGGAAAGCTTTTGCAGCAAAGGATGCAACAGCCGGGAACGGGGCCATGGCTCGCACTTGTCTATGGGAGCGACGTGCCATACGACTGGGCGAATACTTTACATGCCCAATGCGAGCACACCGGGGAGCACGAGGTCATACGCATGGCGTTATTTACCCGTGAGCGTGCTTTGCTTGGAGGAGAACCCAATGGGAGATGGATGCGGTTCCTCTGTAAGCAGCTCGCTCGCTGCTCACTGGTGACGATGGTTTGCGGGATGCGCGAAGTGGATGAAGCAGTTCGGCAATTCCCTCGCTATTTGGCGTGGAAGGAGCAGTTTTACATCGAGCTGGGTGCGAGCTGCGATGAGAAGGGAATTTCTCTGCTCCAAGTCAGTCGCGCGCTCGGTATGGACAAACGAATCGGTCAGGGCTGGCTCTACCCTTCCCGCCAAGACTCTTCTCTCATAATTCGATGGCTTGAAAAAGAATGCAGGCTCGTTCTACAAAAAGCCAATATACAGCGGATCGTACTTTGGGGAGACGATTCGCTATGGGGGCATATGCCTTCTGACTGGTTGGCTGAAAAAGACGTTGCGGTGTACATGGGGGAGGACAAGCCAATTCCGAACAAAAGGATGACGGGTTGGACACGATACGATTCGTGGCAGGATGCTGTAAAGGATGCGGATTTGCTCGTGATCGGAAATGCCGCGGGAACGACCATTGCAGAGCTGCCATTATCAGAGCTGGTTAACGGGATGCGGCAGTCCTACGTCATTGATGCAGCAGCTTGCTTCCCTTTGCAGGAAGCCCAGTCCTACTTCCAAGCCTACCGAGCTATCGGCGAAAACACGAACGTTTGGGAATGATGCTGATTATAATGGGGTATAATGGTTGATATATTGAGGAAAAGGGCAGGCGTTTTCACTATGGAAAAAGTTGCTCAGCGATGTATCGTCTGTGAACAGGAGCAGAATGACGGAATCGCCATTTGTGAGCAGTTTATCTGTCAACGGTGCGAACAGGAAATGGTCAATACCGATGTACAGGATGAAAAGTATCCGTTTTTTATTCATCAGATGAGACGCATTTGGTTGCGAAAAGATGCGTGAAGAAAGAAGGCATCGGTGCATTCCGGTGTCTTTTTTTTGCTGGACTCATGCGTGTCCAAATCATGCTAAAATAGGGGAATAAAAATAAAGGACGTGAGTCGCGCGTGTTGGAGAGAGATGTTGAATTTCGGGAGCGACAAAAGCGTGCGCCCCTTTATGAACAGCTTGAACGGCACGCCAAGCATCGGCCGCATCCGTTTCATGTGCCAGGACATAAAATGGGCCATAGCTTTGACAACCATGCGAAAAATCGCTTTCAAGACATCTTGGAGCTGGACGTAACGGAAATTAGCGGGACAGATGACCTGCATCAGCCACAGGGTGTCATTGCAGAAGCGCAGGATTTGGCGGCGCAAGCCTTCCATGCGGAACAGACCAAGTTTTTGATCGGAGGAAGTACAGTAGGGAATATCGCTCTCATCATGACGGTATGTCGGCCGGGCGACAAGATACTCGTACAACGCAATTGCCATAAGTCTGTATTCAACGGCATTATGATGGCGAGAGCAACCCCGATCTTTTTAGTCCCTGCCGTCGATTTGGCAACAGGAGTCGCTGCGGGTGTAAGGCGTGAAGATGTAGAGCGTGCGCTGCTTGCACACCCCGATGCCAAGGCAGTGTTTTTGACGAATCCTACCTACTATGGAATGGGTATCGATTTGGCGAAAATGGCGGCTACGGTCCATCGGTTTGACGTACCGCTTTTGATAGACGAAGCTCACGGTGCTCACTACGGGTTCCATCCTGCCTTTCCGCGTTCTGCTATGCAGGAAGGTGCGGATGCTTCGGTCCAATCGACACACAAAATGGGAACAGCAATGACGATGTCCTCGATGCTGCATATTCAGGGGGAGCGGATTGATCGTGAACGGTTATTCCGTCATTTGGCTATGCTTCAGTCTTCCAGCCCGTCGTATGTGCTGATGGCTTCACTCGATTTAGCCAGACGTCATCTGGTGCTTGCGGCGACCGAGGAGTGGAACAAACTGCTGCCGCTTTTGGACAAGTTTCGGGAGCGACTCGATCGACTGAAGTGGCTGGATTGGCCGAGACTGTCCACGAACAGCGTATACACTACGCTTGACCCGCTGAAGCTGTTTTTTCATTTGCGAACGGCCCAATTCAGTGGATTTGAGTTGCAGAAATGGATGGAAAAGCACGGGATTTTCTCGGAGCTGGCGGATGACTCTCATGTACTCCTCGCAGCCTCGACAGGAACATCCTCCCGTGACTTAGACGCTTTGTGGAGATTGCTTGAATCGATGGCGCCACAAGTGGAACCGGGGGAGGAGCGCATTCTTTTGGCGGGAGTCGTGTCTTCCCATTATTTGCGCGAGCAGGCATTGCAGATGCATGAAGCCGTTGATTGCCCGAGGGAGTCGATTCTTTTGGAGCAGGCTCTGGGACGCATTGTGGCAGAGATGGTGATTCCATATCCGCCGGGGATTCCGGTGCTGGTGCCAGGCGAGCGGATCGATGAAGAAAGTCTGGCGATGCTGAAGGAATTGGCGAGAGGACAAACACGATTCCACGGCGTGCAAGACGACCAGCTACAAACGATACAGGTTTTACGATAATTAAAGCAACTGGCCTGCTACAACAGGGGTGGAAGGAGTATGGAAGTGGCAACAGGAAAAAAAGGCCGATTTATTACGATAGAAGGCGGAGAAGGTGCCGGGAAATCCACCGTCATCGCCAAGCTGTACGAGGAACTGAAAGCGCGGGGAGTCGATGTGCTTTTGACTCGTGAGCCCGGTGGAATTGATATCGCCGAAAAAATTCGGGAAATTATTTTAAATCCGGCCCACACGCAGATGGATGAAAGAACAGAGGCTCTCTTGTACGCGGCAGCACGTGGTCAGCATTTGGCGGAAAAGGTGTTACCTGCTTTGGCAGAGGGCAAGCTGGTACTGTGCGACCGTTTTATCGACAGTAGCCTTGCCTATCAAGGACATGCACGGGGATTGGGCATAGATGCTGTCTACCAGATTAACCGATTTGCTGTCGGCGACTGCATGCCGGAATTGACCTTGTTCTTTGATGTACAGCCCGAAACCGGATTGGCACGGATTAATGCTTCCCGTGGACGAGAAGTGAATCGTCTCGATCTGGAAGGGATGCGTTTCCATGAACTTGTTCGGGAAGGGTATCAGATGGTCATGGAACGAGACCCAGAGCGTTTTGTCGTGATTGATGCCGAGCAGCCGATGGAACATGTTTATCAATCTGCCCTACAGGCACTGCTAGACAGATTGTAAAGGCTGTAAGGTTCCCTGTACCGCAGGATGATGGACATGCTGTATAATATGTTTTAAGTGAAATAACGTACCAAGCCTACGTGTTTTTCATACAATGAAGAAGTCAAATGGGGAATGGATCATGGGAGAAAGGGTGATAGCCGATGAAAATGGTAGTTGCGGTCGTCCAAGATAAAGATAGTGGTCGTCTGTCTCAACAACTGGTGAAAAAAGGGTTTCGTGCTACGAAGCTGGCTAGTACGGGTAGCTTTTTACGCGCCGGTAACACAACTTTTTTGATCGGTACGTCTGACGAAAGCGTGCCGGAAGTAATCGACATCATTGCGCATAATTGCAAATCCCGCAAACAAATGGTCACTCCCGTCTCTCCACTCAGTAATGCTGTAGACTCGTTCATGCCATATCCACTGGAAGTACAGGTGGGTGGTGCGGCAGTATTCGTATTGGATGTCGGAGAGTTCCATTCATTTTAACGTGGTTCCTTCTCTCTTTTTTCGCAACTTTCGTATATACTTGATCTTATGGGGATAAACCCTGTATTGGATCGGGCGACGGAGGTGGCGATATGAAAATCAGTGATGGGTTACGGCCTAAACTGGACTTGATTAAAACAACGGATTCACGCAAGAATCCTCAAATGGAAAAGCTGAATTTTGGCACGATGATTCAAGGAGAAGACGAACGCATGTCTCAGGAGAAGCTTACCCGGCTACTGACAGACATAGACAGGCAGGGACAAATTCTTGCTCGTTCCCGGGCCGTTCGTGACTTCTATGCTTATAAAAATCTCGTCAAGCAGTTCATGGAAGAGGCTGTGAAGTTCGGCATTGCCTTAGATGACAGACGAGGAATGAATCGGCGTGGCCGTAGCAGGCTGTACAAAATCGTCAAAGAGGTGGATGCAGAGCTGCTCAAGCTGACAGATGAGCTCTTGAGCGAGCAGGCACCAACGATTGATTTGTTAGCCAGGATTGGCGAAATCCGCGGCATGTTGATCAATTTGTATTTTTAGTGGGTGTGAAACCATCATGACATGGACCCGTTTTTCTCAGCAGCCACGAGCACAGGAACTGCTGTATCATAGTTTGCGCAATGAACGACTGGCACACGCCTACTTGCTGGCGGGTCCCAAAGGTTCAGGTAAAAAGCAGATGGCCCTGCATCTGGCGAAGTCCCTTTTTTGTACGGAAAGGGAGGCAGACGCCTGCGGGGCCTGTGTTACATGCAGGCGCATAGAGGGTGGCAACCACCCGGATGTGTTGTTTATTACGCCTGATGGGGCTTCGATTAAGATCGACCAGATCCGTTCATTGCAAAAAGAAATGGCGATGCGCGCCGTCGAGTCGTCACGCAAGGTATATATCATCGAGCACGTCGATAAAATGACAACACAGGCTGCCAACAGTCTGCTCAAATTTCTGGAGGAACCGCCTGTTGGTGTACTGGCACTACTTTTAACAGAGCACAGCCATGCGATTCTTCCTACGATTTTATCTCGGTGCCAAATCGTTCAATTTTCACCACTTTCTGCAGAATCGATTGCAGAAAAGTTGCGAGCAGAGGGCGTTTTGGCAGGAATGGCGCAAGTTGCTTCCCACATTACGACAAATGTGGAAGAAGCTATGACACTCAGCCAATCAGAATCGTTTGCACAGCTAAGAAATCTAGTGATACAATTGGTGCAGGAGTGTAAACAGCGCAATTCATCTGCACTCTTAACGATCCATGATATGTTGCAAAAGAGCGACAAAAGTAAAGAGGAACTACCCCTCTTTTTAGATTTGCTCATCCTTTGGCTGCGCGATATCCTGTATTTGCAAGTAGGCAGGCATGCCCATCTCATTAACAGCGATCAACAGGATGTGCTGCAAGGACAAGCACTGGTATGGACAAAAGCTGAGCTCTTGCGTGGGATAGATTTGGTCATGGAGACGAAAAATCGGATAGAGCGAAATGCCAACGCACAGTTGGCTCTTGAGCGGTTGGTTCTTCAATTCCAGGAGGGATAACCCTTGTACGAGGTTGTTGGGGTCCGCTTTAAGAAAGCGGGCAAAATATATTACTTCGACCCTGACCGACTGCCGATTGAGCAAGAATGCACCGTCATCGTTGAGACGGCGCGAGGGGTCGAATTTGGCAAGGTCGTCATTGGCAAAAAAGAAGTGGCTGAGTCTGATGTCGTATTGCCGCTGAAAAAGGTCATTCGGATGGCAGACGAGCGAGATGCAAAACAGGTGGATGAAAACAAGCAAGCCGCCAAGAATGCTTTTGCTGTATGTCAGACAAAGATCAAAGAGCACAAGCTCGATATGAAGCTGGTCGATGTGGAATACACGTTTGACCGCAACAAGATTATCTTTTATTTTACCGCTGACGGCAGGGTTGATTTCCGTGAGTTGGTAAAAGACCTCGCCTCCGTATTCCGCACCCGGATTGAGCTTCGCCAGATCGGTGTACGTGACGAAGCCAAAATGCTCGGCGGGATCGGTCCTTGTGGCAGGTTGCTTTGCTGTTCGACGTTCCTCGGCGATTTCGAGCCTGTCTCGATCAAAATGGCCAAGGACCAAAATCTTTCGTTGAATCCAGCCAAAATCTCTGGCCTGTGCGGCCGGTTGATGTGCTGTTTAAAATACGAGAACGACAACTATGAAAGCTCGAAGGATGAAATGCCGGACGTCGGCAAAGTGGTCACCACCCCGATGGGGAACGGACGAGTCGTTTCTGTAAACGTACTTGACCAATCTGTCCAGGTAGAGCTTTCAATCGACAAACGCGTCACCGAATTCGGATTGGATGAGATTGCGATAGGTCTCCCCACCTTTGAATAAAGTGTGGGGGTAGGGGAGAGGTGAGCTAGTGGACAAACGGGAAATCTTCGTCAAGATGGCGAGCATTGAAGAACGTATTGGCGACCTTTATAAAGAAATTGGTGAACTGAAAGACGTCATCGTTGTTTTGATGGAGGAAAACGCCCAATTACTCGTTGAAAACCAGCACCTTCGCAACCGACTAGACAGGAAAAAGACCGGCTCCCAAACAAAACAAAAGGGAACAAGCCCTGTCGCGAAGGAAAAAGCCAAAAAGGCAGTGGTCGGAGAAGGATATGACAACCTCGCTCGTTTGTACGCGGAAGGATTTCATATTTGCAATGTGCATTTTGGCAGCCTGCGAAAAGAAGGGGATTGCCTGTTCTGTCTCTCATTCCTGAGCGGCGGCCCTCAAAAATAAGCGGTGAGTAACCAGCACCACATGAAAAAGCGACCTGGGCCACGTGTCAGGTCGCTTTTTTCCGGATAGGAATACTAAGACGAGAACAAAAGGGAGTACGAGCCGTAAATGGAACCTGTCACCAACGTGCCGCTTTATGAAACAGAGCGCATCGATGATTTATTGACGCATGAAATGAAAATAATCCAGAGCCACGAAGTGTTTTGCTTATCGATGGACGCGGTTCTTTTGGCGCGATTCGCATCGGTGCCAAAGCGCGGAAAAGTATTGGATATGTGCACGGGCAATGGGGCTATACCGCTCATAATGACTACGCGTACGCCAGAAGCCAGTTTTGATGGAATCGAAATTCAAGAGCGCTTGTTCAGCATGGCGAGCCGCAATGTGACGCTGAATGGTTTGAACGAACGAATCGTAATGCATCATGGAGATGTGAAGGATGCAGTGTCGTTGTTCGGGCACGGGAAGTACGATTTGATCACATGCAATCCGCCGTATATGCCTGCGACGAGCGGGGAGAAAAACATCAGCGAGCACTTTGCGATTGCCCGCCATGAGATTATGCTGTCCTTGGAGGATGTCATTCGCGTGGGGAGTCAGTTGCTGAAAAACGGTGGAAAGCTGGCGCTCGTGCATCGATCCACACGTTTGATCGACATCATTTCGCTTATGCGCCAATACGGCATCGAGCCGAAACGGATGCGTCTGGTTTATCCGCGCAAGGAAGCAGAGCCGAATATGGTTCTGATCGAGGGAATAAGGGGTGGAAAGCCGGAGCTGAGAATTCAGCCGCCGCTGATTGTGTATGAAAATGGAGAGCAATACTGTGAAGAACTACAGGAAATCTATTATGGCAGACGAGATTCCCTCGAATAAGAGTCACTATGTCTACATCCTCTCTTGTGCGGATGGGACACTCTACACCGGATATACGACAGAGTTAATCCGTCGCTTGGCTGCTCATAATGAAGGAAAAGGTGCCAAGTATACGAGAGGCCGCGGGCCAGTGGAGCTGCTCTATTGGGAAGAAGGAGCAGACCGTTCCTGGGGTCTCAAGCGTGAAGAGAGCATCAAACGATTAACGCGTAAGAAAAAAGATGAATTGATTGGAGGGGCCTCCGAATGAATGTGCAACGCAGTTTTGCGTCAGAAGAAGCAGGAGTCCTTTATTTGGTGGCTACACCTATCGGCAATCTCGACGATATCACGGTGCGGTGTCTAAATACGTTGCGTGAAGTTGATGTCATCGCGTGTGAAGATACGCGCCAGACGAGAAAGCTGCTGAATCATTTTCAAATCGAAAAACGTACGGTCAGCTATCACGAGCATAATAAGGAAGCAAGTGGAAATGGGCTGTTGCAGTGGCTTGCCGAGGGCAAGAAGATTGCCTTGGTAAGCGACGCTGGCTTGCCGGCTATTTCCGATCCGGGCGCGGAGCTGGTACGAGATGCGACCGCAGCGGGATTTTCTGTCATCCCCGTTCCAGGTGCCAATGCGGCGTTGACAGCTTTGATCGCTTCCGGACTTCCTACGGATCGCTTTGTATTTTGCGGATTTATAGGACGTGAAAACAAAGAAAGACGCGAAGAGCTGGAACGATTGAAGCGATATCCAGAAACGCTGATTTTTTATGAAGCTCCCCATCGGGTGGAAAAGACACTTGCTGCCATGCGGGAAGCGTGGGGGAATCGGCGAGCTGTCCTGGCAAGAGAGCTGACAAAGCGTTACGAGGAATTTGCGCGTGGAACGTTGGACGAGCTACTGGAATGGCTTAGAAGTGGCGAGGTGCGCGGTGAGTTTTGTGTTATTGTCGAAGGGAACACCGGTCCGCTGGAAGCAGAAGTCGATGATTCCTGGTGGCAATCGCTGAGTATTGTGGAGCACGTGGATCATTACTGCGCACAAGGCATGGGGAAAAAGGAAGCCATCAAGCAAGCTGCCGATGATCGAAACGTATCCAAACGAGATGTTTACAACGAATATCATCGTGAATAGAAGGTAATGAGTGAGCAAAGCTGGCCAATACGGTCGGCTTTTTTCTTTTCGTCATGTCGACAGTGTACGTGAATACGATGGTAAGGGGCGCTGGCGGTGTTATCGGAAGGAATGGAAGGGGCGATCAGCAGTGAGTATTCGTGATTCTCGTTTTATTGTGAATACAGATGAAAAAGACGATCACTTCATATTTGCGCTGCCGGATACATGGAACAGTAGACCGTACGAATATGCCTGGGCCAAACAGTTTGTCAAACCGAATGACGTTGTACTTGATTCGGCATGTGGGATCTGCCACCCATTTAAATTTTATTTGGCCGATCATTGTCGAGAAGTACACGCATGTGATCTCGATAATCGGATATTGGCTCAGGAAGCGATCTATCAAGATATTGTGGACGTATTTGGGAAAAGTGTAGCAGACAGCTTGCCTGCGCATTATTTTGATGGTATTCATTATTGTCGAGCCAATTTGACCTACTTGCCGTACTCGAATCAAAAATTTGATACCGTATTTTGCATCTCTGTTCTCGAGCATCTCGAAGACACGATTATGGTGCAAGCATTCCGGGAATTTCACAGAGTATTAAAAGACGATGGGCAGCTCGTACTCACTTTTGATTACCCGCTGATCAATTTGGAGCGATTGCAGCAAGTTTTGGCGGAGGTTGGATTACAGTTTTCTGGCGAAGTATCCTTTGATATGCCGACAGATGTGGTCTATTCCGATTTGTATGCGCCCAGGCTGTTCTTCTTCCGAGCGCTATTGAAGAAAAAATAGCAAACAAAAAGCCTTTGTGAGGCTCGTCCCACAAAGGCATCTTTATGTAATCAAATGATATTAGCGTTTAACAGGCATTTCTGTCAGGCAATCTTGGCACACAATTTTTCCTTTGAAATGTGATACTTTGTCAGCGTTTCCACAGAAGATACAAGCAGGCTCATACTTCTTCAGGATGATGCGCTCTCCGTCAACGTAGATTTCCAAAGCATCCTTCTCAGCGATACCCAGAGTGCGGCGCAATTCGATTGGAATAACAACACGACCCAATTCATCTACTTTGCGAACGATACCGGTTGATTTCATCATAGTTAAAATCTCCTCTCAAAATCTGTATATGTCGATGCTATTGTATAAGATCATCATTTATCGTCAATATTCGACATTTTCTGTTGGGATAATCATACCAGCCATTCCCAAACGTGTCAACATGATTTTGACAATTCCTTGAAAACGAAAATGTTTTTTGAAAATGGAAATGCTGTCATATCAATGTTTCTCATTTGCATGGAAGGGATATGGAAATTTTTATGGATAAAATTTACTGGGAGTATTGGGTGTCGAATAAGTCGACGAATGTCGAAACGCACATGTCGATTCGACAAAAAAGCCAAGTTCTCTCTTTTTTTGTTGTATTTTGTAATATTGGTACAACGAGAGTGGAAAAATTCCTCAGGAAAATGGGCTTGCCGAGGATGTTTACAAAACAGGTTGGTCGTGTACAATAGAGGATAAATACAGCAAATGATACCAAAACGACCATGATGGGAAGAGTAAGCCGATCCTCCTTATTTCAGAGAGCCGGGGTAGCTGAAAACCGGTATAAGTGAGCAAGCTGAACATGGACCCTGAGTCTCGCAGATGAAGAGTGACGGCATTGACCGTACCTAGTAGTTTGTGACGTGTGCCCACGTTACGGGTAGAGTCATGTTTTGACTCACCAAGTCCGTTATCCGCGAGGGTACGGAGTGTTTGGGTGGTACCGCGAGATAGAGCTCGCCCCAATTTTTTTGGGGTGGGCTTTTCCTTATTTTCATAAACGTAAACAGGAGGGGAATAGTTGCAATGAAACCTACTTATTACATCACAACACCGATCTACTATCCAAGTAACAAACTCCACATCGGTAACGCCTACACCACAATCGCGTGTGATGCTCTGGCTCGTTATAAGCGTTTGCGCGGCTATGATGTGTATTACCTGACAGGGACAGATGAGCATGGTCAAAAGCTCCAAGAGCGTGCAGCTGAGGATGGCAAACAACCACTCGAATTCATCGACCCGATTGTCGATTGGGTAAAGGACCTGTGGCAAAAGCTGGACATCTCTTATGACGATTTCATCCGTACCACAGAGCCTCGTCATAAAGAGGTCGTACAAAAAGTGTTCCAGCGCCTGCTCGACCAAGGTGATATTTATTTGGGCGAGTACGAAGGCTTCTACTGTGTACCTTGCGAGGCTTTCTGGACAGAAACCCAAGCAAAAACAGACAAAGGGTATGCTTGCCCTGACTGTGGTCGCGAAGTGAAAAAAGTGAAGGAGAAAAACTACTTCTTCCGCATGTCCAAGTATCAGGACAGACTGCTTGCACACATTGAAGCGAATCCTGAATTTATTCAACCGGAGAGCCGCCGCAACGAAATGATCAATAACTTCCTGAAACCAGGCCTCCAGGATTTGTCCGTATCCCGCAGTACATTTGACTGGGGAATCAAGGTGCCAACCGATCCAGAGCATGTTATTTACGTATGGATCGATGCGTTGACGAACTATATCTCTGCTCTCGGGTATTTGTCCGAAGACGACAGCAAATACCGCAACTTCTGGCCAGCCAATGTTCATATGGTTGGAAAAGACATTTTGCGCTTCCATACGATCTACTGGCCAATCCTGTTGATGGCACTGGACATCCCGTTGCCAAAACAAATTTTTGGTCATGGCTGGCTTCTGATGCCGGATGGAAAAATGTCGAAATCCAAGGGCAATGTCATTGACCCGAAGGTTTTGATCGACCGTTACGGTTCTGACGGCGTTCGCTACTTCCTGCTTCGTGAAATCAACTTCGGTCAGGATGGCATCTTCACGCCAGAATCGTTCGTACAGCGTCTGAACTACGACTTGGCTAATGACATCGGAAACCTGCTCAGCCGTACCGCTACGATGATTGAGAAATATTTCGATGGTATCGTTCCAGCTCCACAGGATGCAGGAGAGCCGGATGACAGCTTGATCGGACTCGCGTTGAAAACGAAGGCGCTGGTGGAAGAGCACACGGAAGAAATGCGCTTCTCCAATGCACTGGCTCACATCTGGGAACTGGTGGGACGTACAAACAAATACATTGACGAGACCATGCCTTGGAATTTGGCAAAATCCGAAGAAACCAAAGGTCGTCTGGCAACTGTTATGTACAATTTGGTGGAAAGCATCCGCATTAGCTCCGTGCTGGTCCAACCGTTCATGACCAAAGCACCAGCGAAAATTTGGGATCAACTGGGCATTTTGGGCAATGAAGAAGCAACGAGCTGGGAATCTGCAAGTGTATGGGGTGGATTGCCTGCTGGAAGCACCGTTAGCCGCAAGGAACTGCTCTTCCCTCGTCTGGATGTTCAAGCGGAACTGGCTTTCATCGACGAGTCGACAGCAGAGGCACGTCGCCAAGCGGAGGAAAACAAGAAAAAACAAGCAGCTTTGAAAGGGGAAGCACCTGTGAGTGAAACAAACACCAACCAAACAGAAGTAGTAACTGACAAACCTGCTGATGCAAAAGAAGAAGTCAGCATCGACGATTTTGGAAAAGTAGAGCTGCGCGTCGCACAGGTAGTGGAATGTGCCAAGCATCCAAATGCAGACAAACTGTTGGTTCTGCAATTGGATCTCGGCTACGAGAAGCGCCAGGTTGTTTCTGGTATTGCAAAATACTACTCCCCAGAAGATATGGTCGGCAAAAAAGTGATCCTCGTAGCTAACTTAAAGCCAGTGAAGCTTCGCGGTGAGCTGTCTCAAGGAATGATCTTGGCAGCGTCGGCGGGAGATCAGTTGACACTTGCGACTGTAGACCCAAGTATGCAAAATGGAGCAATCGTGAAGTAACGAGGGCAAGGAAAGGAAGGACCCATCTTGTTATTTGAAACCCATGCTCATCTAAATGCGAATGAATTCGATGAAGATCGTGCAGAGGTCATTGCTCGTGCGCAAGAAAATGGCGTCAGTACGATTGTGAACATCGGATTCAACGCTGAAACCATTCCAAGCTGCATGGATTTGGCTCATGCGTATGAATTTATTTACGCTGTCATCGGTTGGCATCCACAAGACGCCAAGGACATGACAGACGAACACCTAGAATGGATCGAGGAACTCAGTCGTGATCCGAAAGTAGTGGGATTGGGTGAAATGGGCTTGGACTACTACTGGGATACGTCGCCTCGCGATGTGCAGGCAGAGGTATTCCGCAAGCAGATTCGTCTGGCTCGCAAGCTCGACATGCCGATCATCATCCACAATCGCGATGCGCACCAAGACGTTTTGACGATCCTGAAGGAAGAGAAGGCAGCAGATGTTGGCGGCATCATGCACTGCTTCTCCGGCAGCTGGGAAACAGCGAAGCTGGCACTCGATATGAATTTTTATATTTCGTTCGGTGGTCCGCTTACATTCAAAAATGCCAAGCAGCCAAAAGAGGTAGCAGCGAAGGTACCGCTAGACAAGCTGTTGATAGAGACAGATTGCCCATATCTCACTCCGCATCCTTTCCGCGGAAAGCGAAATGAGAGCGGATATGTGCGTTACGTCTGTGAGGAAATGGCGAACATTCATGGGTTGTCTTACGAGGAAATGGCACAAATTACCGCGGACAACGCCAGACGTCTTTTTCGCATGAACAGTTAATAAAAACGGGAAATCACGATTGATCACGTGATTTCCCGTTTTTTTGTGTGATGTAACCGGGTTCTACTCTATTTTGTCGACGCATACGATGAACAATGTGTCGAACGATTATTGTCCATCCGACATAGCTTCTCGACAGGTTTCCGCTACCATTCGCTAAACCTATTTTGCTAGTCTGGTACCATTATCGCTTCAGCCAAGAGGGAGGGTAAATTTGACAAAGCCGGGAAAGTGAAATACAATCAAAGCCGACCTTGTGAAGTACCGGCCACTTCCAGAATATTAGTGCAATTACATCGACCCTTACCTGGCTAGACAAGAAGAGCCTTGTGCTTTTCTAGGAAAAGGAGTGTGGGAAATGGATTTACGCGCGATATGGGAAAGGTATAAGAATCGTGGGCTCGTCATGTTTGGCTGCCTTGCTCTTGTGCTCGTTCCCATGATTGGCTATTTCTCTGCCCAGGCTACTCAGCCAAAACAGGTCACTTTTTCGTTGGACGGAGAAAGCAAGACGGTCGCTACAAAAGCCAAGACCGTTGAGCAGTTCTTAACCGAGCGAAACATTACGGTAACGGAAAAGGATTCCCTTCAACCAACACCTGAGACGAAGCTAAAAGACGGAGCACTCATTACTTTATATACGACCTGGGCAATACCAATCCAGGTTGACGGGCAGAAAAAAACGATAGAGACACTTAGTCGTGATGTTGCTGGTGCGTTGAAGGACGGCGGCATCGTGCTAGGTGAGAAGGACCGGGTAGAACCGGCATTGACCGCTACACTTACCAAAGACTCCTCGATCAGCGTAAAGCGGGTTGTTGAGAAAATGGTAAAAGTCGATGAGCGAGTCACCTTTCAAGAAATACGCAAAAATGATCCAGCGCTGGAAAAAGGTAAGACCCGCGTATTACAGAGCGGGCAAGAAGGTAAGGCAATTGCACACTATCAGCTAGTCATGGAAGATGGAAAAGAAGTCTCCCGTGATCTGGTCAAAAGAGATGTACTTGTACCGAAGAAAGATAATGTCGTAGCCGTGGGTACCGCAGTTCCCATGTTGCAGAAAAAGGGTCAACCAGATCGGGTCCTGGTTGCTTCTGCAGCGGGGCCGGTCTCTCGTGGTGGAAAAGTGTTTAGGCCGAAAAAAGTACTGAACGGGGTTACCCTGACTGCATATACTCCTTCGGGGGGTGGCAAACACCCAAGCTCTCCGGGATATGGACGCACATCGACAGGGGCAACAGCCAAGGTAGGTCACACAATCGCTGTAGATCCTAACGTCATTCCGTATGGATGGTGGGTGTACATTGAAGGTGTTGGGTATCGTCGAGCTGAAGATACGGGTGGTGCCATGAAAGGTGGCAAAATCGACGTATTCGTAGGCACGGAATCCGAGGCGAGGAAATTCGGTCGCAAGCGAAACAAAACGGTATATATCATTGGACCAAAGAAGCCTTAGGACAGGAGCGATTGCTCCTGTTCTTCTGTTTCCTAAATGGTTATTGTGATAAGCTGTTTGTTAGTTAGACGATCCTCTTTTGCCAAATGTTACATGTATTTTTGGCTTTGGGTACGGTTTTTTTTGGAACACTAATATCGTACCGATTTTGTACGAAAGTGGGAGCACATGATGAAGATCAAGGAAGTCATCGTGGTCGAAGGACGAGACGATACCGCAACGATCAAGCGCGCGGTTAATGCCGATACGATTGAAACTGGCGGTTCTGCCATTCATAAAAGAACAATTGAAAAAATCAGGCTGGCGCAACAAAAACGCGGTGTTATTATTTTCACAGACCCTGATTATCAAGGGGAGCGCATCCGAAAAATTATTAGCAAGTCAGTTCCGGGCTGTAAGCACGCATTTATTACCCAGGAGGATGGGACCAAAAAGGGCGACATCGGTGTCGAAAACGCGACACCTGACGTAATTATTCGTGCGCTCTCAGAAGTACGTACCGAAATGGCGGAAACGGCTGGAGAGATTACCTCTGACGATTTGTTGGCAAATGGCCTGACGTCCGGAGTAGATGCCAAAGAACGCAGAATCAAGCTGGGAGAAGCATTGGGGATCGGATACGCCAACGCCAAGCAAATGCTGCAGCGGCTCAATGCCTTCCAAATCAGTCGAGCAGAATTCGAATCGGCCATTACGGCCATTAACAAAGAGAAGGAGTAAGCCATGACCCAAATAGCGGGCAAGGATATTGCCACACCTACGCGTACAAAGGAGATATTGGAGAAGTACGGCTTTGCTTTTAAGAAGAGTCTGGGCCAGAACTTCCTGATAGACACCAATATTTTACATAACATTGTTTCAGAGGCAGACCTCACCAAGGAAAAGGGAGTGATTGAAATCGGGCCCGGTATAGGTGCGCTGACGGAGCAATTGGGACGAGCAGCCAAAAAAGTGATGGCGGTCGAAATCGACCAGCGTCTTTTGCCTATTTTGCAGGACACGCTGTCGCCCTATGAAAATATTGAAGTCGTTCATGGGGACGTACTCGAGCTGGATCTGAAGAAGTTAATAGAAGAAAAGATGACAGGAGTGGAAAAGCTGAGCGTAGTGGCGAATCTGCCTTACTATGTGACGACACCGATCCTGATGAAGCTGTTGGAAGAGAGATTGCCTCTCGAAAATATCGTGGTCATGATTCAAAAGGAAGTGGCAGAGAGAATTGCAGCCAAACCAGGGACGAAAGACTATGGATCTCTTTCAGTCGCAGCTCAATTCTATGCAGAAACAGAAGTAGCGATGATTGTACCTGCAAGCGTGTTTATCCCGCGTCCGAATGTCGACTCGGCAGTGATTCGCTTAAAGGTAAGGGATCGTCCACCAGTGGAAGTAGACGACCAGGATGTGTTTTTTCGGGTGGTACGCAGCTCGTTTGCACAGCGACGTAAGACGTTGTTGAACAACCTAATGAACGGACTGTTTCCTAAAACCCAAAAGGATGATGTAATACAGATGCTCGCTGACATCGGAATCGATCCGACCCGGCGTGGTGAAACACTCAGTTTGGACGAATTTGCCCGCCTAGCAAACGAAGGTATGCGCCGCGGACTGATTACGTAAGTCGTGTAGACAACCCCCTTATTTTTGGGCGAGATCACCCAAGAATGGGGGTTTTTGCGTAATTATGCCCTTTATGCATATCTTTTGACAAATATCTACGTTTTTTATGAAAAAAACCCCGTTGACAAAATATCGGCAGGGTTGCTATAATTTTTTATTTCTTTGACAAAATATAAGTGAGCTGTTATAATAGATGTAAGCGAGGTGGATGGAACAATGGCAAGAAACGCGTTACTTGACATTAAGCGTAGTTTGGACGGACACATTGGTGAGCGCATCCTGCTGAAGGCTAATGGCGGTCGCCGCAAAACCGTTGAACGTAGTGGCATCCTCGAAGAAACTTACCCATCTGTGTTTGTGGTAAAGCTGGATGACGACCAACTCTTTGAGCGGGTATCTTACAGCTATGCTGACATCTTGACGGAAACAGTAGAATTGACGGTGTGCCGAGAAAACGAGCACATCCGCATCACATTTGTACAACAGTAGAGCCCTTTTGGGTTCTACTGTTTTGTTTTTTATATCGAAAGGCTCTGAACATTTGGTTGAGGCAATAAAAAGAGCGGCATGGAGCACACTAAGCCTGTCAACGAGAAGGAGGGTGCTATGGGTCGCAGACGAGGACTGATGTCAGAGCAGTTAAAGATGGAACTGGCCAAAGAGCTTGGGTTTTACGATACGGTAAAAGCCGAGGGTTGGGGAGGCATCACGACACGTGACGCGGGTAACATGGTCAAGCGTGCTGTTCAGCTTGCTGAGGAAGCATTAGCCGCTAAGCGATTGTAACGTTTGGGATTGATCGTACGGACGTTTCACACCATATAAAACTCGTTGACAGGGCCGGGGCATCCCGGCTTTTTTTCTGTAAAGAGAGCTGAATTTTCGAAATACCCATAATGATCTCGATCCTATTCTTTTTAATTGATCAAGTGGCATGGGAGAGTTTGCCTATGCTACAATAAGAAACTAGGAAATTTAGAAAGTAGGCAGAGGTGAATTACGTGCGTATCTCGGTCAAAGCTCCGGCCAAAATTAATTTGACTCTCGACGTGCTTGCCAAACGGCCGGACGGTTATCACGAAGTAGAAATGGTGATGACAACCGTAGACTTGGCAGATCGTGTGGACATGACTCTACGCGAAGATGGTGAGATTACGCTGGACTGTTCTGCCAGCTTCGTACCAGATGATATCCGTAACCATGCATATAAAGCGGCAACGCTCATGAAAGAAAAATTTCAAGTACGCCAGGGCGTACACTTGTATATCGACAAGCAAATACCAGTTGCGGCTGGACTGGCAGGTGGCAGCAGTGATGCAGCGGCAACATTGCGCGGCTTGAACCAATTATGGAATCTCGGGTTGACCAGGGATGAGCTGGCTAAAATCGGAGCGGAGATTGGCTCTGATGTGCCATTTTGCGTTTATGGTGGAACAGCGCTGGCGACCGGGCGTGGCGAACAGATTGCGCATCTGGGAGCGCCTGCACCGTGCTGGGTCATTCTAGCCAAGCCGCCTATTGGAGTATCTACCCCGGATGTATACGGAAACCTTCGTGTGGCTCAGATCGATAATCATCCTGATACCAAACAAATGCTGCAAGCTATCGCGACCCAAGACTTTTCACTCATGTGCCAATCTCTTGGGAATGTGTTGGAGAACGTCACACTCTCGCTTCATCCACAAGTAAAACAGATCAAGGATCTCATGATCGCGTCAGGGGCAGATGGTGTCCTGATGTCTGGCAGTGGCCCTACTGTGTTTGCTCTTGTGCAAAAGGAAGCGAAAGTACATCGGATCTACAACGCGTTGCGAGGTTTTGTCAAAGATGTGTTTGTTGTCCGAATGTTAGGCGCTCAAGATGGGGAAATACTTGCATAAACCCGTATGGAAATGATACATTATCAGCATAATATTCGGTTTTGGAGGAAGAGCCATGAAGAAATTGCGCAGAAGTGCACGTCTGGTTGACATGACGCAGCACTTGCTCGCCCATCCCCATACGCTGACTCCTCTCACTCTGTTCGCGGAACAATACGGCGCAGCGAAATCATCCATCAGTGAAGACTTGTCTATCATCAAAGAGGCTTTTGAAGTCCAAGGGGTAGGCTTGTTGAAAACGGTGGCGGGAGCGGCAGGCGGAGTGAAGTATATTCCACAGGTCAAAACGGAAGAGGCCCTTCACTTCATGCGCGAACTGATCGGTCAACTCGCTAATCCAGAGAGACTTTTGCCAGGTGGATACTTGTACATGTCCGACATTCTCGGAAATCCACAAACGATGGCGAAGATCGGAAAGCTCTTTGCAACCGCTTATGCGGATAAAAATGTAGATGTCGTCATGACGGTGGAAACAAAGGGGATTCCACTTGCGTATGCGACGGCTATGTTTTTGAATGTGCCTGTTGTGATTGTACGCCGTGACAATAAGGTCACGGAAGGTTCAGTAGTGAGTATTAACTATGTATCGGGTTCCAGTAAACGAATTCAGACCATGTCACTCGCTCGCCGCGGTTTGGCCGAGCAGTCTCGCGTCCTCATTGTGGATGACTTTATGAAAGCTGGCGGGACACTGCGGGGCATGATTGATCTGTTGCAGGAATTCCGTGCAACCGTAGTAGGATGCGGCGTACTGGTAGAAACGACAGCGGATGTTTCTGAGCGTTTGGTAGATGAATACGTATCGCTTGCAAAACTGCAGGATGTAGACTTCAAGGGCAAGCAAATTGAAATAGAGCTGGGCAGTTTTTTTGAAAATAGAGGGGAGTAGATAGGTATGGCAATCTCTTTTGTTTCAACTGACAAGGCTCCTGCCGCAATTGGTCCTTACAGCCAAGCTGCAAAGGTAGGTCCATTTCTTTTTGCATCGGGTCAAATTCCGCTGCGTGCAGACGGCACTTTGGTAGAAGGTGACGTCGTGGAGCAAACCCATCAGGTTTTTTCCAATATTCAAGCGGTATTGGCAGAAGCCGGTGGCAACCTGACGAACGTAGTAAAGGCGACTGTATTCATCAAGGATATGAATGATTTTGGCCAACTCAATGAAGTGTACGGCCACTATTTTGGCGATCACAAGCCAGCTCGTTCCACTGTAGAAGTGGCACGTCTGCCGCGTGATGTAAAAGTTGAAATCGAAATCGTCGCTTATATCGAATAGAAAAAATGGAAAACAGCCTGATGCCACGCGCATTGGGCTGTTTTTTTTGTACTTACAAAAAATGTTTCCAAAAAATTACATATAAACATATTTATATATTTTTTCAAATATTGCATAATGGTAAGCAGGAATATTTACCCAGCGGGTGGAAATAATCCTAAACGCGTTACATAGATAAAGGGAGTGAACTAGATGGAAGTAACAGACGTAAGACTTCGCCGAGTGAATACGGATGGTAGGATGAAAGCGATTGCATCCATTACAATTGACCATGAGTTTGTGGTTCATGATATCCGTGTCATTGACGGAAACAATGGTATGTTCGTAGCTATGCCGAGCAAGCGTACACCAGACGGAGAATTCCGTGATATTGCACATCCGATTTCTTCGACTACCCGTGAAAAAATCCAGGCAGCAGTTCTCACAGAATACGACCGCGTAGGTCAAGAGGAAGAGAGCACTATCGAAGCTGGTGCTTAAAAATCCTTATACTCAAAGCACCCTGTCACTTGCGGCAGGGTGCTTCGGCGTCCGTTAACCATAACATTTTTCTAGATCGTTCAAAATAATTTCTCGGTCCATTCCTTCCCCGATGAAGACAGCGACCATTTTCGGCCCGAAATTTTCAAAAGGGAACAGGAGCACCTGATTATCGGTATGTTGAAACGAGATCAGCTCGGGCTTACCGTGGAACTGGACGTAGCCTTTTGCCCGATAGACGTTTTTGGGGAGATCGTACAGAAAGTCCTCAAATTTTTTCGCGTCTACGGGTCCTGTGAATACATAGGAAAACGTTTCGATACTATTGTAGAGAGAGGGTTGGCTTGTTTTCAGGCCAAGGGATTGCTTGAGCCTGTCCATCGTGGACATTCGGCCAATGCTTTTCTGTACGGCAAGGGGGCGGTTTGTCTCGTTGTCTGGCGACCGTTCATGGACGGTGCATTTGACAGACAGAAGCCGGGAGACTTCTATTTCTGCCTGAACAGTAGCGTGTATGGGTGCAGTCGGATTGATTTCACTGAGCTTTTGACGGACCCGCTGTACGACATCAGGACTAGTCAAATCGGTTTTGTTCAAAAGAAGCAGGTCTGCGTAACGCACTTGGTTTCGAATCGTTTTGACCAGAGTGGCAGTCGAGGAGAATCGTGAGTTGAGGTCCAGAAAACGAGAGGCATCGACAACGCTAATGGTCCCTTTTAACTCCAGTCGATCATACAGCTCCGGATGGGTAATCGTATCGATGACATCAAGTGGATCGGCTACGCCAGTAGTCTCGATGAGGATTCGGTCTGGCGCAATGGCGTTCATAATATCTTTCAAGCCCTCCGTCAGCTCGCCCTTGATCGAGCAGCATATGCAGCCATCGAGCATTTTTTTGATAGGAAAGCCGAAGCCTTGCAATTGTTCCCCGTCAATGTCTTCCTCCCCCATTTCATTCATCAAGACGACTACCTTCTGGTCTGTGATGCGCAAGTGAGTCAGCCACTTTTGCAAAAGGGTGGTTTTTCCACTTCCTAAATACCCAGTCAGCAAGTATATCTCTGTGCTCATCTCATCCTACCTCCTTCAATTAACCCCTTTCGCCCAACAATATATCACATTTTTGTCAGAAAATTAAATGTTGTCTGGCTTGTGTCTAACTACTGGCAATGCAAGGAATTGGTGATAATCCTGTGTCGATTGTCTTGAAATTCACATATGAATTAGGATATAGTCATTGTGGAACTTCTACGATGGAGGGTTGACATGTCTAAGATCCATGCCGTGGTTCTGGCTGCTGGTCAGGGTACACGGATGAAATCGAAGCTGTACAAAGTCCTGCACCCTGTGTGCGGAAAGCCTATGGTTCAGCATGTAGTCGATACGATGGCGTCCATGCAGGTTCAGGATATCGTTGTCGTCGTAGGTCATGGTGCTGACGCTGTCCGCGCCAAGCTAGGCGAGGATATCACTTATGCACTGCAAGAAGAACAGTTGGGGACGGCGCATGCCGTTTCGCAGGCAGCGCCATTTTTACAGGATAAAGAAGGAACTACGTTTCTTTTATATGGAGACGTTCCCCTCTTGTCAGCGACTACGTTGTCGGCCTTGCTGACCTATCACGAGGAGCAGCAAGCGGCTGCAACTGTATTAACCGCCGTGTTACCTGACGCAACAGGTTATGGGCGTATCGTGCGCAATGAGGCGGGCGAAGTTTTGCGAATCGTGGAACATAAGGACGCTACGGAAGCGGAACGGGCGATCAGAGAAATTAATACGGGCATATACTGCTATGACAACCGAAAATTATGGAGAGCCTTGGCGGAAGTGAAAAATGACAACGCACAAGGCGAATACTATGTAACAGACGTTGTCGGTATTTTGCGTGAGGCAGGTGAAAAGGTAGTTGGATACGAAGCGGTTGACCCGGAGGAAACAATGGGTGTGAACGATCGTGTGCAGCTATCGGAAGCAGAAGCCTACATGAAAAAACGTATTATGACTGGTCACATGCGAAATGGTGTGACAATCATCGATCCAGCTTCTACGTACATCGAAGCGGATGTGAAGATTGAGGCAGATACCGTGATTCACCCAGGTTCTTTCCTGCGTGGACAAACAACCGTTGGAGCTGATTGTGTAATCGGGCCTCAAGCGGATCTGACGAATGTAGAAGTAGCGAGTGGCGTGACTATTTCTTACTCGGTGATGGTTGATTCGAGTGTGAAAAGCGATTCTTCAGTAGGACCATTTGCTTATGTTCGACCAGGAACACAGATTGGAAGCAATGCCAAAATCGGTGATTTCGTGGAATTGAAAAATGCGAAAATTGGTGACGGTACGAAGGTTCCACATCTCAGCTATGTAGGAGATGCGGAGATCGGAGACGGAGTCAATATTGGCTGTGGAACGATTACCGTCAACTATGATGGCGCAGTGAAGCATAAAACAACAGTAAAAGATGGAGCATTCATCGGATGCAACAGCAATTTGGTTGCGCCAGTTACAGTTGGACAAAATGCTTATGTAGCTGCAGGATCGACCATTAATCAAGATGTGCCAGATAATGCGCTTGCGATCGCACGTGAGCGTCAAGTCAATAAAATCGATTACGCGAACAAAATGCCTCGCAAGGGCAAAAAGCAATCATAAACGGGAGGTTCTTGAGAAGATCATGGCTAACTACCGCGACCCAAAACTGAAGGTATTTACGTGCAACGCAAACCCGGAACTGGCAAAAGAAATCGCCGAACACATCGGTGTACCACTCGGAAACGCACAAGTAGTGCGCTTTAGTGATGGCGAATGCCAACTCAAACTCAATGAAAGCGTTCGCGGTTGTGACGTATTTGTCATTCAGCCAACATCTGCTCCCGTTAATGAGCATCTGATGGAGCTTTTGGTGATGGTCGATGCATTGAAGCGCGCTTCGGCTAAGAGTATTAACGTGGTAATTCCTTACTACGGTTATGCTCGTCAAGATCGTAAAGCACGTGCACGCGATCCAATCACGGCTAAGCTGGTTGCGAACCTGATCGAGACTGCAGGTGCACAACGTGTGATTACGATGGATCTGCATGCAACACAAATCCAAGGCTTCTTCGATATTCCAGTTGATCATCTTCTAGGTGTGCCTATCTTGGGTAAACACTTCTCTGAAAAAGGTCTGAAAGATATCGTTGTCGTATCTCCAGATCATGGTGGAGTGACCCGTGCTCGTAAATTGGCAGAACGTCTGGAAGCGCCTATTGCCATTATTGACAAACGTCGCCCAGAACCAAACGTAGCCGAAGTAATGAACATCGTAGGGAACATCGAAGGCAAAACAGCGATCATCATCGACGATATTATCGATACCGCTGGAACGATCACACTGGCTGCAAGTGCACTTGTAGAAGCAGGCGCACGTGAAGTATATGCATGCTGCACGCACCCAGTTCTGTCTGGTCCTGCTATTGAGCGTATTGCTAACTCGAAGATCAAGGAACTGATTGTGACCAACTCGATTCCGCTGACAGAAGAACAAATTATCGACAAGATTACCGTTCTTTCCGTAGCGCCAATCATTGGTGAAGCAATCATTCGTGTTCACGAAGAGCTTTCCGTAAGCAAGTTGTTCGATTAATATACAATCCCCTCTTTGGGGGTTGAACTAAACCTCCGATGGACAAGCTAGTGAGGAAACTTTTACTAGCAGTCCGAAGGAGGTTTTTTTGTGGAACAATTACAGGCACAGTCTCGTGAAAAAAAGACAGGCAATGCTGTAAAGGTACTGCGAAACGAAGGTTGGGTTCCCGGTATTATGTACGGTAGTGAAGTAGGCAATAAGCCGATTCAGGTCAAAGGAAGAGAGCTGGATGCGGCTCTGCGTCACCAGACGACGAATAAGCCATTTCGGTTGAGTGTAGACGGGGACACGCACGATGTCATGGTTTATGAGCTGCAACGGCATCCTTTGCAGGGAAACATTTTACATGCCGATTTTAAGAAGATCAATATGAATGAAAAAATACACACGTCCGTACCTGTCCTTATGACAGGAGATCCCGAGTTGGGTGTGGCTACCCTTGTCCGCCACAGTGTGGAAGTGACTTGCTTGCCAGGTAATATACCAGAATCGTTCCTGGTCGATGTCGACGGGTTCAACATCGGGGATGTCGTACTGGTTTCCGATCTGAATGTCCCGCCTGGAGTAGATCTAGGGCTCGAATCCACGGAAGTGCTGATCAGTGTACTGCCGGTGAAGGTCAAGTCCGAAGAATCAATCGATGCGGAGCAAGAGGCAGAAGCAGTGGCCGAAAAAGCAGGAGCAGCTAACGAATAAAAGCTTGGTACGAAAAAGCAGGGCGAGGTGATTTCATCTCTGCCCTTTTCCTTTTGTTCGGGTGACCATTCGAGTACAATGGGAAGAGAGTAGGAGGGAATAAGTGTGAAAGTCATAATCGGATTGGGTAATCCCGGCAAAAAATATGAAGACACCAGACATAATGCTGGCTTTATGGCCATAGATAAGATTAGCGACAAATGGGGAATTCCTGTTACGCAAAACAAGTTTCGTGCTCTCGTGGGCGAAGGCCGCATCGAAGGCGAGAAGGTATTGCTGGTGAAGCCACAGACGTACATGAATCTCTCCGGTGAATCGGTAGCGGAAGTCCTCAAGTTTTACAAGCTGATTCCGGACGATCTCGTCGTCATCTACGACGATCTTGATTTGCCGACCGGACATCTTCGTCTGCGAGAAAAAGGCAGCGCCGGTGGGCACAACGGCATCAAGTCGATGATCCAACATTTGGGCACACAGGAGTTTAAACGAATCAAGGTAGGAATCAGTCGTCCTGAACCAGGGCGGAGCGTCAGCGACTATGTTTTGAATACGTTTCCAGTGGCGGAAAGAGCCGACATTCAAGAGGCGGTGAGCGTGGCTGCTGATGCATGCGCCATGTGGACAAGAGAGTCGTTTTTAAAGGTCATGAACCATTACAACAGCTTGAAGAAGTAGTATGATTTCCCACCCAATCGTCCATACTAACCGATAGGAACAGTATGGGGGTGGTATGTACATGAGCATACGCTATACATGTCGTTGCTGCGGCATGAAGATTGCAGAATTTGAGGAATCGCAAGTAACAGAAGCGCAGCTCGGGTTTGATTCCTTGACCCCGGAGGAACGTGCTCTTATAATATCGAGAGAACAAAGTGGAGATACGGTCGTCAGCATCACGTGCGACTATTGCCGTGAAGCGCTGATTCAGCATCCAGAGCTTTCGCTAGTCGGAAACCCACTTCAATAAGTGGATACGCATTAGGAAGGCTTGCACTGACAAGGCCTTAGCTTGGGGAGCTAAGGCTTCTTTTCGCATGGCCGACCTGCGGTTGTTGTGAACGTAAGCGAGGCTCTGATTATAGTTGATAGAAGAATTAGAGAGGGGATTAGTGAATGCAAGTCATCATTAACCCGATGAAACAGGACACGAATGTCGGGACAATCGTGGCTGGTTTGGAGAAGGGGCTACATGAGCAGCTTGTCTCTGGCTTAGCTGGTTCCGCCCGTCAAGTATTGATGGCGTCATTGCAACAAATGTCGGATCGTCCGGTCTGTGTAGTGACGCATAACATGTACCAAGCACAAAAAGTATACGAAGATTTGATCGAGTTAGTTCCCTCTGACCAGGTGTTGCTTTATCCTGGTAATGAGCTGATTGGCTCTGAGCTTGCCATTGCCAGCCCTGAAATGCTGGCGCAGCGAATTCATGTATTCAACCGTCTGGCCCAAGGCTTTACGGGTTTTTTGGTTGCACCTTTTGCTGGCTTGCGTCGTTTGGTCGTTCCCCCGCATGTATGGAAGGAAGCGCAGATTCAGTTGTCTGTCGGTGATGAGCTCGATATCGAGGCCTTTTTGCTCCGATGTATTGAGCTTGGCTATGAGCGAGTGGACATGGTCGAGCGCAAGGGAGAAATGAGTATTCGCGGTGGAATTATCGACTTGTATCCGATCGATTCGGAGTGGCCGGTGCGGATTGAGCTTTTTGATGTGGAGATCGACTCGATCCGTACGTTTGACATGCTCTCCCAGCGGTCATTGGAATCCGTCCAGACGTATATTCTCGGTCCGGCAAAAGAAATGATCGCTTCGACTCCGTTATTGCAGGAATCGGCTGTTCGCTTAGAACAAAAGCTGGGGGAAACCATCGCCAATTTGAAGGATGGGGCTGCCAAGGAAAAAGTCATGGAGCGAATCGGCTCAGATGCAGAGAGAATGAAGCAGGGACAGCGTTTTGCGCAGCTTTATTCGTACATCTCTGTCATTTACCCGACGGGTGATACCTTATTGTCCTACATGCCTTCCGATTCCTTGCTGATCGTTGATGAACCTTCTCGTGTGTTGGATACGGCAGCGCAATTGCAAAAAGAAGAAGGGGAATGGCTGACAGGACGCATCGTCCAGGGCGAATATATGTCCAATCTCAGCCTGTCGCGTACGTACGACGAGATCGTGTCGACGAAAAAGCGCCAGATCGTTTACCTTTCCCTATTTTTGAGACAATCACCGAAGACCCAGCCGCAAAACATCGTAAATCTGACTTGTCGTACCATGCAAAACTTCCATGGACAGATGAACGTGCTGAAAACAGAGCTGGCCCGTTGGAAGAAGTCTCAGGATCAGATCGTCTTTGTCGCAGCTGATTTGGAGCGTGCGAAGCGACTGGAGCGTGTCCTGCATGACTACGAAATGGAAGCAGATGTTTTAACAGATACAGTGGAAACGGTGCCTCCGGGACGTCCTACGATCATTTTAGGAAACCTCCAGACTGGCTTTGAGTTGCCATTAAACAAGCTGGTAGTCATTACGGAAGGCGAAGTATTTACTGCGAAACAACGCAAGGCGCGCAAAGTTCAACAGACGATGAACAACGCGGAGCGTATCAAAAACTACCTCGAGCTCAAGCCCGGTGATTTCGTTGTGCACGTGAATCACGGGATTGGAAAATACCTTGGAATTGAAACCAAGGAAATTCTCGGAATTCATAAAGATTACCTTCATATTCAATACGCAGCAGGAGACAGTCTGTTTGTTCCGATTGATCAAATCGACCATGTGCAGAAGTACGTGGCGAGCGAAGAGGCACAGCCGAAGATTTATAGTTTGGGCGGCAGCGAATGGAAACGCGTCAAAAACAAAGTCCAGTCGTCTGTAAAGGATATCGCCGAGGATTTGATCAAGCTGTATGCAGCTCGCGAATCGGCTGTCGGTCATACATTCTCTCCCGATACGACAGAGCAGCGTGAATTTGAGGCGATGTTCCCGTATCAGGAAACACAAGACCAGCTCCGCGCGATTTCGGAAGTGAAAGCGGACATGGAGCGCAAACGCCCGATGGATCGCCTCGTTTGTGGGGACGTGGGTTACGGGAAGACAGAGGTTGCGATTCGTGCTGCCTTCAAGTCTGTCATGGACGGAAAGCAGGTAGCCGTATTGGTTCCAACTACGATTCTGGCTCAGCAGCATTACGAGACGTTCCGAGAGCGTTTTGCGGAATATCCGATCCGCGTGGAGGTATTGAGTCGATTCCGTTCGCGCAAAGAGCAGAATGCCACGCTAAAAGGACTGAAGGAAGGTACAGTCGATGTCGTCATCGGTACGCACCGTCTGCTTTCCAAAGACCTGACATTCCGCGAGCTCGGTCTGTTAATCGTAGACGAGGAGCAGCGCTTTGGTGTGAGCCACAAGGAAAAGCTGAAGCAGATCAAAACGAATGTGGATGTCATGACTCTGACCGCTACGCCGATTCCACGTACGTTGCACATGTCGATGCTCGGTGTGCGTGATTTGTCTGTCATCGAAACACCGCCAGAAAATCGTTTTCCGGTGCAGACGTATGTGATGGATTACAGCCCTGCTTTGGTCCGCGAAGCGATTGAGCGCGAGATGGCTCGCGATGGGCAAGTATTCTTCCTCTACAACCAAGTACAAGGAATCGAACAGATGGCGGAGCAGATTTCTATGCTCGTTCCTGACGCGCGCATCGCTGTGGCGCATGGGCAGATGAACGAAAGCGAGCTGGAAGGCGTCATTCTCGACTTTTTGGAAGGGAATTTTGACGTATTGGTCAGTACGACGATCATTGAGACCGGGGTGGACATCCCGAACGTCAATACGCTGATTATTTACAACGCAGACAAAATGGGCTTGTCCCAGCTGTATCAGCTGCGTGGACGTGTAGGTCGTTCCAATCGAATTGCGTACGCTTACTTTACGTACCAACGGGACAAGGTGCTGACAGAGGTAGCGGAAAAACGTCTACAAGCCATCAAGGAATTCACCGAGCTTGGCTCTGGTTTCAAGATCGCGATGCGGGACTTGTCCATTCGTGGAGCGGGTAATTTGCTGGGCGCAGAGCAGCATGGTTTTATTAATACGGTCGGATTTGACTTGTATAGCCAGATGCTGAAAGAGGCCATTGATGAGCTGAAGGGCGAGGTTAGACAGGAAATTGTCACGCCTGTGGAGATCAATCTTCAACTGGATGCCTATATTCCGTCGATGTACATTACGGACAGTCGTCAAAAAATCGAGATGTACAAAAAGTTTGTCGCAGTGTCTACATTGGATGACGTCGACGATTTGGCAGAAGAGCTGCTAGACCGTTTTGGACCAGTTCCGAAGCCGGTTGATAATCTGTTGACCATTTCCCGTTTGCGCGTGTATGCCTTGAAGCACCACATCACCGAAATTAGCCAAAAGAATCCAGACGAGATTAAATTGTTCCTGCACCCTAGTCAGAACAACAACATCGATGGTGGAGCGCTGTTTGCACTTACCGGTAACTGGAGCAAGAGGGTTGGGCTGTCGGGTGGACAACAGATCACGATTGCTGTTAAAGTAAAGGGGTTAAAAGAAGATGAGGGCGTGCAGTTGGTTGAAAAGCTGTTGCGTCAATTTCACCAGGTGCGAAGAGACACCGGTACGGAGAGCCCTGTGTCTTAACTGACAAGAAGGGCTTGCCCGAGAAGGGAGAACCTTATTTATGAAACGTTCTGTAGCGATTCTATCTTCGGCTGTTCTGGTCGTGGCACTCATGACTGGTTGCGGCGGAAAAGCAGAAGAAGCGAAACAAGATTCAAAAACTCCAGCGAATCAGACAGATGGCAGCAATCAAGCTGCTAACGATCCTTTGGTAAAATTCCCTAAACTCACTCTGCCTTACGCAGTAGACCAGAAAACGACCATTGTGGAGTATCAAGGAGGAACTGTAACAGGAAATGAGTTTGAAGAGTTCCTGCGTGTCATTAACTTCATGAACCCACAACAAGGTACCATGATTGAAATGGCTAATAGCAACTCACTGAAGGCTTTTGCTCGTGAGTATACAGCTACCAAGGTTTTGGCTAGCCGTTCCGACGATGCTATGAAAAAAGAGTCCAAAGAACTCGCTGAGAAAACTTTCGAGAAAATCAAAACGCAGTACATGGACTTTTTGGGCAAAGATGAAGCTCAGTTCAACAAGCTCATGGAAGGCCAAGGCGTAACCAAGGATATGATCGTCAATCAGATGGACCTGATCAACCAATCCATCAGTGTGATGAAAAAGAATATCGACGATGCTACGCTGAAGCAAGCCTATGATCAAATGGACAAAACTTCCCGTACCGTTGCTTCTGTTCGCCACATCCTGATCTCTACCGAAAAGCGCACACCAGAAGAGGCGTTGAAAATCTCCAACGACTTGGAAGCGCGCCTGAAAAAAGGTGAAGACTTCGCGAAGCTGGCAACAGAGTTCACAGATGACCCAGGCAGCAAGCAGTCTGGCGGCTTGTACGAAAATGCGGATGTAACGCAATGGGTACCAGAATTTAAAGAAGCATCCCTGACGCAAAAAGTCGGTGAAGTTGGCCCGCCAGTAAAAACTGATTTTGGTTACCATATTATTAAGGTCGAGAATCGCAAAGAAAAGACCTTTGACGAGATGAAAGAACAGCTCCGCGCGAGTTCTTTGGAGAAAGCGTACGATGCTTTCGCCAAGAACGAGCTGGACAAGCTCATTACAAAATTCAACATCCCGCAGTCCAAAAATGACGCTCCGGCGAAGAAATAAGAGGTCCGATGAAAAACAGGGAATTCGTTTCCCTGTTTTTTCGTTTTCTCGCATATTCTTCAAACGTGGGCAAATACTATTATCACTCGCTACCACCCGGGGGAGAGTAATTGAAGTAACTGGCAAAAATTGATACCAACACCCATAGTTAAAATTAGAATTTGAGGAAAAAATACAACTAACCAACCACCATCTATTCACAACCCACTTCTTACGGGAAAGCGAGGCAACAAGACATGAAAGCAACTGGTATCGTTCGTCGAATTGACGACCTCGGTCGGGTCGTGATTCCTAAGGAGATTCGTCGTACACTGCGCATTCGTGAGGGCGACCCGCTTGAGATTTTTGTGGATCGTGACGGAGAAGTCATTCTCAAAAAGTATTCACCGATTGGAGAGTTGGGTGATTTTGCAAAAGAGTACGCCGACTCTTTGTATGAAAGCATGAATCATACCGTACTGATTTCAGACAGGGATACTGTTATTGCTGTGGCAGGTGCCTCCAAAAAGGAATACTTGGAGAAACCAATTGGTAATATTGTGGAGAAATGCTTGGAGGAAAGAAAGACCCGACTGGAGAAAAACACAGGCTCTTATGAAATTTGTCGTGATTTGAACGAGACGATGGGCTCGTTCGTCATCGCACCGATTGTTGCAGGAGGAGATCCAATCGGGTCCGTGATCCTCCTCAACAAAAACGAGTCAACCAAGATGAGTGATTTGGAGATCAAAATGTCGGAAACAGCGGCCGGTTTCCTGGCAAAGCAGATGGAGCAATAGTATAGGGTTTTCAAAAACAGCCTCGTACCCCGGGGCTGTTTTTCTTGTGCCTATGGCCTTGTGGTATAATGAACGAAGTTTTAGGTTGGAGAGGAGAAATTTCACGCACATGGCTCAAGAAAAAGCTTCCGTTCAATTTGTGAAAGGCGCGGCGATACTTGGAATTGCCGGTCTTGTCTCCAAGCTTTTAGGCGCTGTATACCGCATTCCATACCAAAACATTGCCGGAGATATCGGCTTGTACGTATATATGCAAGTATACCCGCTGTACACCGCGTTGTTGATTCTAGCGACGGCGGGTTTCCCTATTGCCATCTCCAAGATCGTCTCAGAGCGCGTCGCTGTCGGGGATGCGATCGGGGCGAGCAGGGCGTTTCGAGTAGCCAGTATATCGCTGGTCGTTCTCGGGATCTTTTTCTTCTTACTGTTATATGGAGGGGCACCTATGATTGCCCATATGATGGGTGATGAGCATTTGATTACCCCGCTCCGAGCGGTAGCTTGGTCACTGCCATTGGTGCCGATGGTTGCGATCTTGCGCGGCTATTTTCAGGGGCATCAAAATATGATGCCGACTGGCGTCTCTCAGGTCGCTGAACAGTTCATTCGCGTGATTTTTATCCTAGTCGCTGCAGTCTGGGCGATGAACATGTATCAGGACCCGTACATGGCTGGTACAGGTGCCGTTTTTGCTGCTTTTCCAGGTGCCATTGCTGCTATTCTCGTCTTGCTTTGGTATTGGAGAAAAGACAAGCAGATGGGGCTAACAACCATCAATCAAGTGCAGCAATCAACCGCGAATTCGTGGACCAATCGCCAGATATTGCGTCATCTCTTGACCTATGCCGTTCCGATTTGTATGGGCGCACTGGTTCTCCCGCTTGTTCCGCTTGTAGACTCGATGACCGTCGTCAATATGCTGCAATGGAGCGGGACCCCGGAGGACCTGGCCAAGCTCTTGAAGGGTGCATTTGACCGTGGTCAGCCACTCATTCAGTTTGGTACGTTTTTCGCCACGTCCTTGTCGCTGGCATTAGTGCCTGCGATCAGTGAAGCTGTTGCCCAGCGTCAGCATCAATTGATCTCTCATCGTTCCGAAGTCGCGATTCGACTGACCTTCCTATTAGGATTGCCTGCCTCATTTGGACTTGCTCTGTTGGCGGAGCCGATCAACGTCATGCTCTACGGAGACAGCAACGGTACCGAGGCCCTCGCTGTACAGTCCTTCACGATTATTTTTGCCACAGTGAGTATTGCTAGCGCGGGGATTTTGCAAGGCTTGGGGCGCGTAATGCGACCTGCCCGCAACCTGTTTATTGGTGTACTGGTGAAGCTCATCCTCAATCTGGCGCTCGTTCCGTTCTGGGGTATTTCTGGTGCAGCAGTGTCCACTGTTTTAGCTTATTTGGTCGCTATGGGACTGAACGTTCTTGCGGTAAGCAAATACACGGGCGCACACATCGGATTCCGCCATACGGTGAAAAAGCCATTCATCTCCGTCGTGGCGATGTCGATTGTCGTGTTGCTGGTCGAGTGGCTCGCTAATATGGTGCTCGGCAGTGCCGGACTTTCAAATCGCTTGTTCTATACGTTGGTAGGTTTGATTGCTGTCGGTTCAGGAGCATTGGTCTATTTGCTGGCGCTTTTGAAAACAGGTGGGCTCACAAGAAACGATATTCAATTTTTGCCAAAAGGAAAGCGAATTGCTTCGCTGTTAACGAAATACAAGCTCCTCCCAGCGGAGAGGGCGAAATGAACGAAAAGGAGGCGTGACGAGTGGAAATGAAGAATAAGACCATTAGCGTAGTCGGGCTTGGTGCCGGAGATTTGGACCAGCTCCCTTATGGCATCTATCGTACGCTCAAAGCTGCCAAACAGCTGTATTTGCGCACGAAAGAGCATCCGGTCGTAGCTGAGTTGATCGCAGAAGGCATTGCGATTGAGTCCTTTGACGATGTGTATGAGCAGCACGATACGTTTTCTGATGTGTACACCGATATTGTGGAGCGGCTTTTTTCACGGGTAAACGAAGCAGGCAGCCTGGTCTACGCCGTGCCAGGTCATCCTTTGGTAGCGGAACGTACCGTGCAGCTGTTGTTGGCAGAGGGACCAAACCGTGGCGTAGAAATCGAAATTGGCGGTGGACAGAGCTTTATCGATCCTTTGTTTGCCCGCCTACATATCGACCCGATCGAGGGATTCTCTCTGCTGGATGGGACTGCACTTGCTGCTCATCAAATATCACCGGGTCTGCATACGATTATCGCGCAAGTGTACGATGCGTTTGTGGCCTCTGATGTGAAGCTGACCTTGATGGAAGTACTCCCGGACGATTACGAGGTGACGGTAGCGACAGCCGTAGGGGTAGCGGGGCAAGAAATCATTGAGACAGTGCCGTTGTATGAACTGGACAGACTCGATCATTTCGGGAATTTGTCCCTGGTGTATGTACCACCGACGAAGGACGAGAAGGTATCGTACCGCCAATTCTCCTACTTGAAGGAGATCGTGGCGATCCTGCGCAGTCCGGATGGATGCCCATGGGATCGGGAGCAAACACATCAAAGCATCCGCAAAAACTTGATTGAAGAGACGTACGAGGTTTTGGAGACGATTGACGACGATGATCCAGATGCGATGTGTGAGGAGCTGGGTGATTTGTTGATGCAAATCATGCTGCATTCGCAGATGGCAGCCGAAGACGGATATTTTTCGGTAGATGATGTTGTCGCGACGTTGAATGAAAAGCTGGTTCGCCGCCACCCGCACGTATTCGGGGAAAAGAGCGCGAATGATTCCGAGGAAGCGCTGGCGAATTGGCAGGAGATCAAAGCACAGGAAAAAGCAGCAAAAGGCATTGATGTAACGGTTCAATCACAATTGGCAGGAGTACCGCGTGACTTGCCAGCGCTGATGTATGCGTACAAGTTGCAGAAGAAAGCAGCCCAAGTCGGCTTTGACTGGGACGATATTGCAGACGTGTACAAAAAGGTAGAAGAGGAATATCACGAGCTGCAAGAAGCACCAGAGGAAGAACGCGCTGGCGAGTTGGGTGATTTGCTATTTGCGGTAGTCAATCTGGCGCGCTTCCTCGGGCTCGATCCGGAGGAAGCCCTCGCATTGACCAACAACAAGTTCAAGAAGCGCTTTTCCTATATTGAAGGCAAGCTGCAAGAGGCGGGCCGTACCTTTGAGCAGACGGACCTGCAAGAGATGGATAAATGGTGGGAGGAAGCCAAACATGAGACTCGATAAATATTTGAAAGTGTCTCGACTGATCAAGCGACGCACGCTCGCCAAAGAAGTGTGCGACAAACAGCGGGTGGAAATCAACGATCGCCCTGCAAAGGCATCCAGTAACGTGAAAATCGGCGACAAGCTGGCGATCCGTTTCGGACAAAAAATCGTGTCGGTAAAAGTAGAGGACATCAAGGAAAACCCACGCAAAGAAGAAGCGGCTTCGCTGTATACCGTCATTGGTGAAGTTCCCGTTCCACGTGATGAAAAAGAAGAAGACGCCTACATCAAAGGGTAATATACAACGAAAAGAGACTGCCGAGATGGCGGTCTTTTTTTAGGCTTTTTTCCAAGCAAAGGATATAATGAGAGTACCTAAAGGCATTTCCGAAGGGATGTGTGCTGTATGCAACAAAACGGGGTTCGAACGGGCTACTTTTTGTCCATTTCGCTTCTGTTATCATCTATCCTATACTTTTTTGCTTCGAACTGGCCGCTTATGGTCAGGGAACAAAAGATCGGCGTCAGTGTGGCAATCCTCGTCCTTTTTTATTTATTATCCTATGGACTGCGTTTTATCAAACGACATTCGTTTTTGAGCAATTGGCTTCTGGTGGCTGGTGGCTTGGCTTTTGGCACCAGTGTGGCATTGTTGGGGCAAATATACAATTCACATGCCGACAGCTATATGCTTTTCGTCGTATGGCTCATACCGAATTTGCTGTTCGCGCTTTTCACGCGCTATCAGCCATTCTATGTTATCAGCTATGTCCTTGCTCATTTGGCGATTTACTTCTGTCTCCATCCAACCGTCGTTCATGTAGGGCGTGAAGACGAGTGGTGGTTCATGATTTTTTGGTTGATTGCGTTGGGGAATATGGTCCTTTTCTGGTTAACCTCTACGGGGAAATGGCATTCCAAGCCGATTTACTACCTATCGTTTCTGACGTTTTCCCTCAGTCTTTTCGTTTCATCCTTCACCGAGGTGTATGGTCCGCTCCCTGAGCTTTTATATGTCCTGACAGGCGGGATTCTGTTTGTCACGTTTTTAAAATGGGTGCCGAGTCGCGGGCTTCTAATTGTGACGGCATCGCTGCTCGCGCTGTTTGTGCTCGCTAATTTCATATCCTACATGGTGCAATATTTCTCGGAAAGCTTCTTTGTTTTCATGCTGCTGCTGACTGTACTCATTGTTTGGGGAGCAGTTGCAGGGATTAATTGGCTACGCAAGGAATCAGCGCATCAAAAAAGCAAATGGGTTGTGTTCTTTCAAGAGGCATTCACGGTTCTCGTCACAACCATTGCCGCATCCATTGGAGCCACTTCGATAGCAGGTCTGCTTTTTCTGATCATTCAAGACGAAGTGGTTATTGATTTACTGTTTTTCCTTTCATTAATTGGCTTTATTGGCCCAGTGGTGTTTATGAGCAGGATGAATACAACGGTACGATATACGCTGCTTACAATGGGCTATATATTTGGTATCAGTTCTGTTCTCTTTTTAGAAGGAGCTTATTGGATCGTTTTCCTGTTGGTACTGTTATACGTGTGGAAAGCTGTCTCTGCCATTCCGGCGCGGCTTTTGACACAGTTGACCTTTTTAGTCGTACTTGCTACGAAGCTGGATGAGTACCTGCCTTCCTTTGAATATGTGCTCGTAATCATCTTTGTTACGCAGATGGCGATGCATTACGTAAAGCAATTGCCAGTCGTTTTGCAAAACAGCTCGTTGGTGTACGCCTTACTTTCGCTTTTGATCCTGACGGAGAAAAGCTTTCAATCGGGCTCCATGAATGTGGTCGTGAATCTGGCTTTTTTCGCAGTCAGCACGTATTTGTTGTACCGGACATTGCATCAGCAAAATCGGGTGAGATTCGGAATCGTGCTCGGTTTCTGGTTTGCCTTTCTCCTCATGAAGTACTACGACATGCTATGGAGCTTGCTGCATAAGTCACTGAGCCTGCTTTTGCTCAGCCTGGTGTTTTTTATTGCTACCTTGTGGTGGGATCGAAGGGCGAAAATCGAGTGGCCAAAAAGCGAACCGTCCCTTTTTATGAGAAAAGCGCTTGTGTTGCTTCCTGTCATTTTGCTGCAATTTGCTTTGATTGGCTATCAAGTATGGAGTAGTGAGACGATCTTGGTCAACGGAAAAACGGTGAAGCTGGAGCTGGCCCCAATCGATCCGCGTTCGTTGCTGCAAGGTGATTATGTAAGGCTCAACTACACCATCTCCACATTGGACCGAGAAGAGATTGACTCAGGGGATAAGATTCGTGTGGTACTCCGTCAACAAGCAAATGGCTTGTACAGCTACAGTGGCTTTTATGAGATCGATGGTCGATGGAATCGTACCTACGAGCCGCAGCCATCGGATGTAATGATTAATGGAAACACAATCGGTGGCAGTCGAGTGGAATACGGCATTGAAAGCTATTTTGTCCCAGAAGGAACCGGACTTGAAGTGGAGCGGAGTGCCAAATACGCAATCGTAAAAATTGGCGAGAGAGGCGATGCCATCCTGGAGAGCCTGTCGAACCAGTAGATATTCCAAAAGAAGAAGCTGCCTGTGTCATCGGGCAGCTTCTTTTGCGTGAGGAAGTAAACGTTCTTTGGAATCCATTTGCAACACGATCGAGCGGGTGAGGATAACGCCTAAGATCCCCAGCGAAAAGATGAGGAGTGCCATTAGATAGGGCGGGAGGACTGCTCCCAAAGTGATACCGACTGCCCCCATGATCCGCGCACTGGGCACAACGAGTCCGTTCACAGCCATATAGGAGCTACGCAAATCATCTTTTACAATTTGCGCCAGATAGGTCTGGCGAATGGGAGCGTGAATCAGCTCGCCCATCGTGCTTATCAGCACCGCGGCTAGGATAACGATAAGGGAGTTGCTGTACATAATCAGTGAGTACCCGGCAATATACATCAGCCCGCTTATATACAAGGCAGGAGCTTCTTTTAAGTGTTTGATGAGCTTGGTGACGGCAAGAGAGAACAATACCACAAGCAGCGTATTTTCGAGCTGGATCAGGCTGAATATTTTGATGCCAGTCAACTCAACAGTAAACCAGTCAAACATGCCAAAGCTCCGGGGTGCAAACTCCTGAGCAAGTCTGACAGCGATGTAGTTAGGTGTTTGAAATTCCGGTGTAAAGATAAGCATGCCGCTTAGTGAAAAGAGGATGAAACGACGGTCGGTCATTACCAGCTTGTAGCTTGCGGCCATATCTCGTAAGATACCTGTCCTCGATCCGGCATGAGTCATTGGCTTGGGTTGGTACGATTCCTTGATAGAAAAGGCGATAATCACAAGTGTGAGAAAGCTGATAACGGTTAGCACGAGGAGCAGTTCAAAGCGATGGGTAGCAAACAAGAGTCCTCCCACCACGGAACCTAGCGCAATCGATAAGTTGTTGGACCAATAGTTAATGCTGTACATATACGTTCGGTTTTCTTTCGTACTGACATCGATGAGCATCGCTTCTGCGGCGGGGTTAATCATTCCGTTACTCGCATTCTGGACGAGCATCATGGCAAACGTGAGCCAAGCAGAATCGAGCCACGGGGAGTTCGCCGCCATCATGATGAAGAGAGCGAAGCACTGAATCCATTGTCCGTATACCATCCCTTTTTTTCTGCCCCACCGATCAGCCAGGTAGCCGCCATAGAAGCCCATCAAGATTTGCGCACATACGGCCAGAACTAACAGGACTCCTGTTATAGCGGGACCGAGCTTGGCAGAAAAGTAAATGGCCATAAAAGGAAAGATCATATTTCCTACCAGACGTGTTAGAAAGGAAGTCACGATTCGTATGCGGATGTTGGGATGGAGTTGTGAAAAGCTCATGGGGATGACCTCCTTTTTTTCCAATTGTAGCTATGAAAAGGAGAAGAAAAAGGGTAAGATTCCTCTATGAATTTCACCTTTTAAGGAATGAGATGCCTTATGAAAAGCAATGAGCACTTTATGCAGATGCTACTCGGGTTATCAGAATGGGAGACGGGGCGCGAACAAAAGATCGGTATACAAGAATTGTCCCAGCTTTTATGCTGTACGCCCCGCAATGTGAAACTGATTTTGCGCAAATGGGAAAGTGAGGGGCTTCTTTTATGGAAGGCAGGGGTAGGACGGGGCAATCATTCGAGACTTACGATTCTCTGCGATATCACTGACTTTTTGGCCAGTTACTTTCAGAAGCTATTGAAGGACGGAAACGTAGGAGAAGCAGTGGAGCTTTTGCATCATAAAAATTTGCCTGGAGGTGCGAAGCGGCTTTTGCAGGAAAAGTGGGACAGTCAATTCGGATTTGTCGCGGAAGAGAATGATAAGAGGCGTCAAGAAATTTTACGTATTCCACGTGGGCGAGCTTTTTCAACCATCGACCCGGCATTCGTAGCTGTAGCGGCGGAGAGTCATTTTATCCAGCAAATCTGCCATACGCTCGTCATTTTCGATTTGGCTACACAAGATTTTAAGCCCCAGCTAGCCTACGCTTGGGAAAGCAATCTGGATATGACTGCTTGGACCTTTTATTTACGAAAAGGAGTTCGCTTTCACCATGGTCGTGTACTGACAGGGGAAGACGTAGCCTATACCGCGCAGCGACTGATTGAGCTGGATTCACCGTATCGTTGGCAAGTGGACGATATCGATTGGATCGAACAGCGAAATGACGGGGCCATTACTTTTCATCTACGGAAGCCCAACGGTTTTTTCTTGCATTTAGTATCTTGCATCGGGATGTCGATTTTGCCGCATGATGTGCCGTTTTCGGAGTCTGCGATTGTAGGAACAGGTCCGTTTCGGATGGTCGAATTTACAGAAGACCGGTTGGTATTGGCAGCGTTCGACGACTATTATCGGGAGCGGGCGATCCTGGATCGGGTAGAAATCTGGCGAGTACCGGGATCACGATCTTTGAAGCAACGGTATCAACTTTCGCTGGTTGAGGAAGAAACGACGGAAGAGGGTAGCAAATCTTTGGAGATTCAAGAGGTAGGCTGTCACTATCTGAACTTCAACTTTCGAAAGCCCGGTATTCAGCACGACTTCGCTTTTCGCCAGGCAATCAAACTGCTGATCGACCCTGTACAAATGATTCGAGACTTGAAAAAAGAGACGTTTACGCCTGCCGGAAGCTTTTTGCCCAAGAGAAGCCAACACATGCACTTTTCCTCACATACCATAGAGGAAGCGGCTCATTGGCTACAAAAAAGTGCTTATCAGGGCGAGACTGTCTTGTTGAGTTTCAACGACGCGAAAAAAGTAAGAGAAGAAGCAGAGTGGCTTCAGGAGAGGTGTCAGCGGGTTGGTATCCGACTTGAATTGCAGGGCGTCACAAAAGATCAGTTCTTGTCGTACGATACAGCTCAACATGCCGATATGGGTATGATGGGGGAAGTCCTGCAACGTGATATCGAGCTGGGGCTGATGGAGGTATATAAAAACAAATACTCCTTGGTGCATCGCTTTTTAGATGATGATAGGCTGGCGATTGTTGAGGAGCTATTGTCAAAAATTCTTCAACTACAAGACAGCAAAGAACGTATGCGCGCTTTGGAAAAGATGGAGGACACACTAAGGGATGAGGCGTGGCTGCTTTTCCTGTACCATGAGAAGCGATTCGATCACTACCATCCCGCCTTGCAAGGAATTGCGGTCGATTCGTTTGGATGGATTGACTTTTCAAAACTGTGGGTAAAATCATTCGTTACCAGTCTGTAACCCTTTCCTGCCGAACATTACCTATCATAGTAGGGAATTATAGAGAAGGAGGCGTTACCGTTGAACAAAAGCATAAACAAAGGGATCTCAGTGCTGCTGGCCACTGCGGTTTTGGCAAGCCCACTGATGCTCGAGCCAAAAGCGGCTTATGCTCTCTCTATTGAGGATGTTTCTGCAGACAATACAGGTGCAGACAAGGAAACGGAATATACGATTGAGTTTGAAATCAACAAGGATTTATCATCGGGCGATAGTATTTTCGTGAGGTTCCCATCCGAATATTCAGTTGACAAAAAATTGAAAAAATCGGACGTCACGCTAAAAGATGACGATAATGACAAAATTTCAATCGACAGCGTATCCGTAAGCAAAAATGTGGTTGAGGTCGAAGTCGATGAGAAGATCAGAAAAGGTACTGTACTCACACTGACGATTGATAATATCACCAACCCGGAAGACAAGGGCAGCTACAAAATCGAAGTAAAAACAAGTGAGGAGACCAGCTACAAGGGCGACAAGATTACGATTAGCAAATCTTCGTCTAGCAGCAGCAGTAGCAGTAGCAGCAAGGGTGACTTCGAGGCTTCCCATAGCAATAAAAATGCCGAGGACGCCATTTCCTTAACGCTCGGAAAATTTAATCTCTCCTCGAAAAGCAAGCTAAAAGAGGGCAAATACATTTATGTCAACTTTCCCTCCAAGGACATGCTGCCAAAAAGCATCAGCAAATCTGATGTGAAGGTAAACGGGTACAAACCGGATTACGTCTCGATTCTCGACAACGCCTCGGTTCGGATTGAGATTCCGAGTAGTGCAGACGGAGATAGCTACATAAAGCTGGAGTTTACGTCTTCGGCGGGGATTGTAAACCCATCCAAACCAGACAAAAACTATACGTATGAAGTGGAATATGACAGCAAGGAATACAAGTCAAAAAATGTAGAGATTACAAACACAAAAAATACGCCATTCACCGTTTCTTTGTCGGACAGTTCAGCGGGAGCGCGTACGAGCTATACGTTTGATGTGGATCTTTCCACCAAGCTGGGATCGAACGCAGAAATCGAGGTCGAATTCCCAAGTGGGGTAACCGTTCCTCCGATTCTTACCAGCAACAGCGTCACCGTCAATAATGCTCAAGTGACGAATGTAAGCGTGTTGGGAAATAAGGTTTATTTCCGTACCCCTTACGGATTCAGTAGCACGAATCGCGCGACTATCAAGTTTGCACTCGAAGGTTTCTTGACCACCCCGAGAACAGCGGGAATCTATACCGTGACGGCCAAAATCGACAGCAAGACTTACAAGTCGAAGGAATTTCAAGTTACGGGAGAGACTCCACCAGTTGCAGTGGATAATACATTGGCAACGGTTGGGCTGACGAGAGCGACTGCCTCTACCCCTGCTGGTATTTCAATCGGCATCAAAGCCATGGGTGCTCCGATTGTTCGCAACCAGGGCTTCATTGAAGTCGTACTCCCAGTTGGCTTCCGTGTTCCAGCCTACTTGCCAGCGAACACAATAACGGTGAACGGTGTGGCCGCTAGCTTTGTTGGTGTACGTGGACAAAATCTGATTATTATTCCTGCCCAGGATATTCCGGCAAAAACAGCAGCTCAGGTCAATATCGCCGAGACAGCTGGCATTGTGAACCCGGCTACTCCAGGTGTGTACAGCATTGGTGTCTACAACTCCGAGGAGAGAGGTCTGCTCTTCTCCCGTCCGGCGACCGTCGTGGCTCTGAATGGCGTGAGCTTCAAGCAGAGCGTCGCTTCCTTTACGAAGGCTGGTAAAACAACCGGACTCGCAGTGGCGCCGTATACCGTAAATGGCAACACGCTAATGCCAACTACGTTTTTCCGTGATGCCCTCGGGTTTTCGATTAGCTACACCAAAACGACTGCCAAAGTCGTGAGCGGCAATACGGTTATGCAATTCAAGGTCGGTTCAAACGTAGCGACCATCAATGGCAAAAATGTAACGTTGCCTGCAGCAGTTCAGCTGAAAAACAACGTTCCTACCCTGCCTCTGAAAACCATCACGGAGCGTACCGGTTACAAAATCATCTACGTGAACGGGAACTACACCGTTTACAAGTAAAGATAGTGAGACGAAACCCCGTATTTATACGGGGTTTTCTTTTGTGTATGGACCGTTTTTGTTCTAAGAGGACATCCCTCCCCATACGATAGTACAAGAAGGGTACGTGAGGAGGGAGTAATCATGAACGATCACACGAGACGGCCACGTCATGAAGTCGTGATGATTAATCGTCGCAGCTTAGCGATTTCGGGAGTAAAAAACGTCGAAAGCTTTGACAGCGAAGAATTCCTCTTGGAGACGGACGGCGGCTTTTTAACCATACGAGGCCAAAACCTGCATATGAAAAATCTGAGTCTGGAAACCGGAGAAGTAGCGATCGAGGGGCTCGTTCACGAGATGGCCTATTTGGAGCAAGGGCAGGCCGGCGATCGGTCGAGAGGATTCTTCGGCAAGTTATTCAAGTGAACATCGTCATCCAGTTGCAGACGGTATTGGCCATGTCGACGTGTGGTGCACTGATGGGTATGGGATTTGATACGTACCATGTATTTAAGGGCAAGGCCAGACTGCCACTCTGGTTGGTCTTTTTCTTTGACATCCTTTTTTGGGTGGGCAGTATGGGCGCTGTCTTCTTGATTTTGGTGAAAGTGAACGACGGGATTATTCGCTTTCCGATATTTTTTGGAATGATATTTGGCGCGTGGCTGTACTTCTTAATAGGTAGTAAGAAGTATATCCTTTTCTTGCACCGCGTGATAAAATTCTGTCAGTGGTTTTACCGTACGGTCGTAAAAATTATTGACATCCTGCTAGTACGTCCTGTGCTCTTTCTTTTCCGAGTGATCATCATGGTGCTGACATTTTTGTATTCCGTGTTGCTCGCGATCCTCGGCTTTTTGTGGAAAGTGACGCGTTTTGTCACCTCTCCTTTTGCCAGATGGGGTCAACATTTAGGGAAAAAAATGTATGGGAAAACAACAGGATTTTGGACCAATTGGAAGAATTGGTTTCACTCAAAGAGAAAACGGGAGTAGATTCGAGGTGGCGTACTGATGAAGGAAACAAGAACCTCTTCCATTAACCGAAAAGGGCAAAGAAGGAGAATGCGTCTCTTTTTCTTTGTGATCCTGTGCTTCTTCGTCTGGACTAGCTATACCTTGTTTTTGCAAAGTGGGGAGTTGTCCAAGAAGGAAGCAGAGCTGGAAGTCTTGAAGCAAGAATCAGCGGTCTTGCAGCAAAAGCAAGACAATCTGACCTATGAAGCAAGTCGGTTAAACGATCAGGAGTACTTGGCAGAGCTGGTACGTAAGCGAATTTTGTTTACTAAGCAAGGAGAAAGCATCTATATGATTCCGGATTGAGTATACAGCTGATCTTCAACGAGAGGAAGGTATTCCACGTCATGGAGATCGAGATCGGGAGTATACTGGAAGGAAAAGTCACCGGTATCACCAAATTCGGAGCGTTTGTTAAGCTGCCAGGCGATGTGACCGGACTAGTGCATGTTAGTGAAATTGCCGACGTCTATGTCCGGGATATCCATCCAAGGGAACGACTACGGTCGGTTTTCCTGGTTCGGAAAATTATGACTTTTCTTTCTTTGTTAAAAGCGCATTTTGACTGTAAAAATAGGAAGGTCATTTCCAAGTCTTGACGAATAAAGTATCCTAAGCCCGTTTCGCAAAGCGCGAATCACCTGTCAGCCGACGTTATCCGCCATAACGTCGGTTTTTTTTGTCCATTTGCGTTACTGAATTTGTCGCACGATTCTGTGAATATTCATTGGATTTTTGACAAATTTTACAATGCCCCCTCCGTATAATGAGAAACACATTGACCAAGAACGGGGTGGAGCGAAATGATTGCGAACAAAAACGTAACACAAGCCGGACAAGCTTGGACGCGGCAAGTGTCCGATCGAATGGGTACCACTGCCCAGACGTGGGGAGAAAAAGTAGCGGATTTCATAGAGAAGTGGAATGTTCTCCCCATCCTTATGGGCTTCTTATTAGGACGAGCTCTAATCGTGGAAGAGCTAACTCCCTTTGCTATACCGTATTTCATTGTCATGTTTTATATTCGTCGAGATTGTTTGCTTGTCACGGGGATGGCTCTTATTATCGGCGCTTTTACCCAGTCGGTGCCTGTTGGACTGGAAACCGCCTTGAGCGTGATACTTGCCTTGTTTGCCTGCAAACTAATGAATAAAATGCGCAAGAAAGACTTTTCCCGGACGCCTTTGCTGGTCGTCGGGACGATTTTCATCAGCCGTCTGTTGTATGCGGTTCTGACCAATCAGGTAACGACCTACGAGCTCGTGATGGTTGCCGTGGAAGCGACTCTTGGCTTTGTAATGACGCTCATTTTCATCCAGTCCTTATCAATCATTCATTTGGCGAAGCCTTACGAACCTCTCAAAAATGAAGAGATCGTTTCGTTAGTCATTTTACTGGCGTCCTTGATGACGGGTACTGTGGATTGGATGGTCGAAGGCATTTCGATGGAGCATGTACTTTCACGCTATTTGCTGCTCGTCTTTGCTTTTGTCGGTGGTGGCACGATCGGTGCGGCTGTTGGCGTGGTCACAGGTCTCATCCTCAGTCTGGCAAATGTGAGTGCTCTTTTACAAATCAATCTGCTCGCTTTTTCCGGTCTTTTGGCAGGCTTGTTGAAGGAAGGCGGCAAAGTGGGCGTATCTGCAGGCTTGTTGATTGGTACGGCTATTCTTGCGATTTACGGTGGCGCAGAAGAGACGCTCTACTACTCCTTGATCGAAACCTCTCTGGCAATGGTTCTCTTCATTCTGACCCCCGCTGCTCTTTGGAAAAAAGTAGCCCGATTTATCCCCGGGACTCCCGAGAATCTACAATCCCATCAAGAATACATGCGCAGAGTCCGCGATGTGACGGCGGGCAAAATCCAGCAATTCTCCGATTTGTTTACGCAACTCTCTCATAGCTTTGCCCAGACAGCCGATCCTGAAGAAATAGAAGAACAGGCCGATGCTTTTCTCAGCCGCGTATCCGAATTCACCTGCCAGAAATGCTGGAAAAAAGAACAATGCTGGGAAAAGGATACACAATCGACCTATGAGGGAATGCGCTTTTTAATGGAAAAAGTGCATGAGCAAGGTACATTGGCTGGTGTAACACCACCGCGTGATTGGGAGCGCAAGTGTGTCAAAACGGAAAAGGTCATGACTGTGATGGAGCAGGAATACGATCGCCAGCAGTCGTTTGAACAACTGAAAAAGCAGGTAAAGGAAAGCCGGATGCTCGTAGCTGACCAGCTATCGGGAGTCTCTCGAGTCATGAGTGATTTTGCCCGGGAAATACAACGGGAGGGCATGGAGCTGAGCTTTCAGGAAAAGCAAGTCTCACAAGCATTGGAGGGCTTGGGTCTGTCGGTACGCCGCGTAGAAATACACAGCTTGGAAGTAGGGAAGGTCGATATCGAAATCAGTCAGCCGACTTGCTATGGCCGCGATGAATGCGCGAAGATCGTGGCTCCCATGCTCACGGAGATATTGGGAGAAAACATTGTGGTTCGCGAGCGGCATTGTGAAGCGCAAAAAGACGGTTCTTGCACGATGTGCCTTGCTTCCGCTAAAACGTATGAGATCGATATCGGGGTCGCAGGTGCAGCCAAAGACGGCAAGCTGCTATCTGGAGACAGCTTTCGCACGATGGATTTGGGTAATGGAAAAATGGCGCTAGCGATCAGTGATGGAATGGGGAATGGCGAGCGGGCATCCATAGAGAGTCAATCTGCCCTCGATATGCTCCAGCAGCTTCTGCGTTCAGGTATGGACGAAAAAATTTCGATCAAAACCGTTAACTCTGTGCTCGCCCTGCGCTCCAAGGAGGAGATGTTCGCGACAGTAGACTTGGCTCTGATCGATTTGCAAACCGCTCATACCCGTTTTGTAAAAATCGGCTCCACCCCAAGCTTTGTCAAAAGAAATAAAGATGTCATCACGATTACCGCCAACAACCTGCCAGTGGGGATTTTGGAAGAAATCGAGGTGGATGTCGTATCTCGTATGCTCAAGCCAGGTGATTTGCTCGTCATGATGTCCGACGGCATCTATGAGGCGCCGCGCCACATTGAAAACAGGCAAGTGTGGATGAAGCGAATCATCGGCGAACTAGAGACGAATGATCCACAGGAGGTCGCTGACTTACTGTTGGAAAAAGTCATTCGCCAGCATTCCGGACAAATTGTCGATGACATGACCGTGTTGGTGGCCCGAATTGACCGCTTTGTACCACAGTGGGCTGCCATCGCGGTACATGGCATGGAGAAGCTCGAGCGTCCACGGATTGTGAGTTAGGAGTATGTTTTCTCTATTACCCGTCGATACTGTTGCTAAAAATACCCTGCGAAGTGAAGTGGATGAAGGATCGCTACACGGAGCTAGGACTGACAAAACAGATCGAATGGGGAGATTATTGTGAAAGAAGCGACACTTCGTCAAATACTGGTAGTAACAGACGGCTGTTCCAATTCGGGGATGAGTCCCGTTGCTGCGGCTACACTGGCAAGGGAGCAAGGGATTACGGTCAATGTGATTGGCGTAATCGACAAGAGTGAGCTGGGTGAGAAAGGGGAGAAGGAGATCAGGGATATTGCGAAAGCAGGTGGTGGACTCTGCGACATCGTGTATCCCCAACAGCTTGCGCAAACGGTACAAATGCTGACGCGAAAAGCAATGACGCGCACCATTCATCAAGTGGTCAATAAAGAATTAAAAGAGATTTTGGGCGATTCCGGAATAGAGGAGCTGGCACCTGATAAAAGAGTACAGGTTGCCGGAATGGTTGACGAGTTGGGTGAAAAAAGCAGCTTGAACGTCGTGATGCTGGTGGATACCTCAGGAAGTATGAAGCCAAAGCTGTCGGCTGTTCAGCAAGCGATACACGATTTCAGTATCAGTCTGCATTCACGGAGTGGACATAGCAGAATGGCGGTCGGTTCATTTCCGGGGAAACAAAAGCATCTCGATATCCGCATTCCGTGGACAGAAAAGGTCGAGCAGGCCCATCAAATTACGAGTGATTTGGCGATGAGCGGAACTACTCCTACAGGCCCCGCCATCGTAGAGGCAATTACCCTGTTTGAGCAGGACAAGCTCCCACGCTCGCTGCAAGAGCGTTACACCGACCAAGACGAAGAGGACGACTCGAACGGAATGCTGCGTGACCATGTCTTTTAAGGCAGCCACCCCCGACCTGCCCAAGCACTTTACAGGAAAATGGAACAAAAAATTGTACCACGTCTTACGGGAGCTGGGGCGTGGTGCAAACGGGACCGTGTACTTGGTATCCCAAGATGGCATACAGCGCGCGGTTAAGGTCGGTGTGGAAGGCATAGACATTTTAATGGAAGTGAATGTTTTGAAAAGCACACAGCAGGGGCGGGATTCCAAAGTGGGACCGCTCCTGTGCGACGTGGACGATCTCGTTGTAAACGGGAAGGCCTGTACGTTTTATGCCATGGAGTATCTTCAAGGATTGCAATTGGATGAATATATCAAGCAAGAGGGTACGGACTGGGTGGCCGTGATGATGGTTCAATTGCTGGCGCGACTGGATGTTTTGCACCAGCATGGCTATATTTTTGGTGATTTGAAACCGCAGAATGTGATGGTTACCCAGACGGACAAGCAGGTACGCTTGATTGATTTCGGTGGAGTGACCAAGCTGGGCAACGCTGTTCGGCAGTTTACAGAAGAGTATGACCGAGCTTTTTGGCACGCAGGTGATAGACGGGCTGAAGTGAGTTATGACCTGTTCTCGATAGCCGTGATGATGGTGCGTTTGACGGTTGGACCGGAAACGTGGAAAAACAGCCTTGGTGACCCACGTCACACGATATTACTCTGTGATATAATACGAAAAAGTGACAGCCTGTACCCTTACCGGGAGCCTTTATTGAAGGCGTTTCACGGTAAGTTTGCGACCGCGAAAGAAATGCGAGCGGAGCTGTTGGCAGTCTTGCGAGATAGCATGGGCGACAAACCTCAAAAATCGCAAAAGAAAGCGCGGACGAAAAGGAACGCAAGCGCGGGCATTAGCGGACTTTTTGTCGCTTCGCTACTCCTGTTGGCTGGCACTTTGTATTACGCATGGTTTATGTGAAGGATGTGACGGTTCGTGTCCTCAGATTTGGTGATGGATACTTGCTTGTTGGCAGGCTCAATTATTTTGAAAAACGGTGGAGAGACTTACCGGACGGAAGAGACAATGGCATTGATTGCGAAGGCTGCGGGGATGGATGACGTCAACAGCTCGGCTACGCCTACAAGCATCATCCTGTCCTTTCGGTGCAGTGGACTGGATCATACAAGAATGGTTCGTACCCCCAAACGTACGACCAACCTCAATAAAATTACGCTCGTCAATGATGTTTCCCGACAGTTTGTCGGTGGAAAAATTAATTTGGAGCAGGCCTATCGGACGCTACGTGAGATTGATCAGAAAAAGCAGATCTATCCGAAATGGTTGCAGCATCTAGCAGCCGCTACGGCCAGCGGCTCCTTTGCTATGCTTGCAGGGGGAGATTGGGGCAGTCTGGTTCCTTCTGCGATGGCCGGGTTGATTGTGAACCTGAGCCAGGAATATTTAGAACAGTTTGTCCGGATGAAGTTTTTTACGGAGTTCTCTGCTGCTTTACTAGGAGGACTTTTCGCGTTGTTGACCGTGACGATCTTTCCGCAGTTGCATTTAAGCATCATTATTATTGGTGCGATGCTTCCGTTGTTTCCGGGGATCGCCATCACCAACTCGCTTCGGGATTTGATGGCTGGTGATTTGGTTGCAGGTGTTTCACGCGGAGTAGAAGCCATGCTGACAGCGGTCTCCGTAGCGGTAGCCACAGCCATTATTCTTTCGTTTACGAGGTGAGTACGATGTTGTTAAAAGGATTGGCGCTTAGCTTCGCCTCTTCAGTAGCATGGTGTGTGCTGTTCAATGTGCCGGTTCGAACAATCGTAGCGGGTGGTTTAGCCGGAGTGATTGGCTTTCTCGTCTACTCCATTCTTCCTATCTACGGTGCAGAGGTCTTGTTGTCGACGTTTGTTTCAGCTGCAACTGTCTCTTTGCTCAGTCAGCTCTTATCTATTGTCCTGCGAGTACCTTCTACGAATTTTAGCGTCGCGGGCATTATTCCACTTGTACCAGGATCGTTGGCTTACAAAGCCATGCTTGCTTTTGTAAACAATGATTATGTCGGAGGGATTACTCAGGCGACCAAGACAGTGATGGTGGCCGGCGCGATTGCTTCTGGACTTATGTTTGGAATTTCGGTTCTGACGATTTGGAAAGGAGCCCGCTATGCTGGCAAGCGTGCGCAACGAGATTGAGTCCGAGGGGCTTTTGCTTCCAGGTGAGACCATTGTTGTTGGAATTTCCGGCGGCAACGATTCTACCGCACTGTTGCATATATTGGCTTCTCTCAATAAACAATACCAGTATAATTGGAAGCTGCATGCTGTCCATCTGAACCACGGCTTTCGTGGGGAAGAAGCAAGGCAGGACGCACTCTATGCAGAAGAGCTATGTCGAAAACTCAGCGTGGCTTTCCATCTCTTTGAGTATGACGTCCCCGCTTATATGGAAAAAACGGGACTGGGCGGGCAAGAAGCGAGTCGCGACATTCGCTATCGACTGTATCGAGAGGTAGGCTTAGCGCAAGGGGCGACCAAACTGGCATTGGCCCATCATGCTGACGATCAGGTGGAAACGATTCTTTTTCGTTTTGTGCGAGGCAGCAGGTTGCATGGACTGACAGGGATGCCGAAGCGAAGAATGCTTGCGGATTGCCCGATTGAGCTCGTGCGCCCGCTCTTGCATAAAACGCGTCAAGAACTGGAAGGCTACTGTCGGGAACATCAACTTGTCCCCCGTGAGGATAGCAGCAACCAATCGCGCAAGTATACGCGCAATCTTCTGCGTTTGGATGTCATGCCCTTATTAGAAAAGGTGAATGACAAGTATCGGGAGCATATCTTGGCTACTGCAGAGGCAATCCGACAGGACGAAGCGCTTTTAATGAGGCTGGCGATTGAGCATTTGAAAGAGGTAACGATTGAGAAAAAACCTGAAGCATTTTTGATGGACAATGACAAGTTTCAAACTTGTGACGTTGCTTTACAAAGGAGAATGATTACTCTAATATTAAGTTATCTCTCAAAACATACCGAATGGTCTTCGCAACATGTGGAGACCGTTTTGCACATGCTAGGGGGAAGTCGCCCTTCAGCGGAATTGCATTTGCCGAATGACCTGGTAGTCGACCGGGTGTACGAGCGAATCACTTTTCGTCGTAGAAAGCGACAGGATCGCATACATACGTATAGTTACGAGCTCGCCGTTCCCGGTGTAACCTGGGTCGACGAGAGCAAGGCCACGGTACATATTACTTACCTGGAAGGTCCCATGGATTGGGAGCGACTCCCGGCGAATGAAGCGGTCTTTGATGCCGAACAGTTGCCAGGATCGCTGTATTTGCGTAACCGAAAACCTGGAGACCGCATCACCCTGTTTGGCTCAGCAGATGGAAAGAAGTTGAAGGATTTATTGATTGATGCCAAATTTCCGCGAGCATGGCGTGACAAACTTCCGCTTTTGACGGCGGGCGATGAGGTGATTTTGGTACCAGGTGTGCGCCGTTCCGCCGTAGCGCCTGTCAATGGACAGACCAGGCGTTTTCTACACGTGCGGGTAGAGTTTGGAGAAGATTGGCGGGAGGTTTTTTCATGAATCAAGACATCGAGAAGATTTTGCTATCAGAAGAGGATATTGCGGTAAAAGTTCAAGAATTAGGCAAGACGCTGGCTGCAGAATACAAGGATAAAAATCCATTGGTTATCTGCGTGCTGAAAGGCGCGGTCGTTTTCATGGCTGATCTGATCCGTCACATGGATATTCCGTGCGAAATGGATTTCATGGCTGTTTCCAGCTACGGAAGTGGAACAGAGTCCTCTGGCATGGTGAAAATCTTGAAGGATCTCGATACATCTGTGCAAAACAGACACGTGCTGGTTGTAGAAGACATCATGGACAGCGGTCTGACGCTGAGCCGCTTGGTAGAGCTGTTGCGCCATCGGGAAGCTGCTTCCGTAAAAGTGGTGACTCTCTTGAACAAACCAGAGCGTCGCAAGGTGGATATTTCACCAGACTATAAGGGATACGATGTTCCAGACGAATTCGTTGTGGGATACGGCTTGGACTATGACGAGCACTACCGTAATCTTCCTTATATCGGTGTATTGAAGCCTGAGGTCTACACAAAGTAGGTTTGTTGTGGAGACCGTGCTTTCTATGATAAAATGTGAAAAGTGTCTGTTCGTGAGAGGAGGTAAGGAATGAATCGCTTTTTTCGTAATACCGGGTTCTACCTACTGATTTTTCTTGTCACGGTCGGGATCGTGAATTTCATCCTCTCCGGTACTGATAAGGTTGGGAAACTTACATATCAGGAATTCCGGATACAGCTAAAAGCTGACAACGTCACTGAGTTGGCGCTTCGACCAGAGAATGGTACTTACAGGGTCGAGGGTACGTTGGCAAAAGCTATTCCGGGACAGGAAAGCAACAAATTTTTTACCAATGTTCCTTTGTATGACTCAGATGTTGTTAAGGTAGTCGAAGAGAAAATCGATGCGCAAAAGGTGAAGAATGTAGCGTTCAATCCTGCGGAGGGCAATAGCATTTGGCTCACGTTCTTGACTTCTATCATTCCTTTTGTCATCATCTTCATCCTGTTTTTCTTTCTTCTGAACAACGCACAAGGTGGCGGAAGCCGAGTCATGAACTTCGGTAAAAGCCGCGCGAAGCTTTACAACGAAGAGAAGAAACGCGTTACATTTGACGATGTAGCAGGAGCAGACGAAGAAAAGGCGGAGCTGGAGGAAGTCGTTGATTTCCTGAAAGACAACCGTAAGTTCAATGCGGTTGGCGCTCGTATTCCAAAAGGGGTGCTGCTTGTAGGACCTCCGGGTACAGGTAAAACTTTGCTCGCTCGCGCTGTTGCAGGCGAAGCTGGTGTACCGTTCTTCAGTATCTCCGGTTCTGACTTCGTGGAAATGTTCGTTGGGGTGGGTGCATCCCGCGTACGTGACCTGTTTGAAAATGCGAAGAAAAATGCTCCTTGCATTATCTTTATTGACGAGATTGACGCCGTGGGTCGTCAACGCGGAGCTGGACTCGGCGGCGGCCACGACGAACGCGAGCAAACTCTCAACCAGTTGCTCGTAGAGATGGACGGTTTTGGTGGAAACGAAGGAATCATCATGATTGCTGCGACCAACCGACCTGACATTCTCGACCCGGCTCTCTTGCGTCCGGGACGTTTTGACCGTCAAATTACAGTTGATCGTCCTGATATCAAAGGCCGTGAAGCGGTGCTCAAGGTTCATGCCCGCAACAAGCCGATTGGCGAAGACGTGAAGCTGGACGTGATTGCTCGTGGTACATCGGGCTTCACGGGCGCAGATTTGGAGAACCTGCTGAATGAAGCGGCTCTCTTGACTGCCCGCAGAAACAAAAAGCAAATCACGATGACGGAAGTAGATGAAGCGATTGACCGCGTGATTGCAGGTCCAGCGAAGAAGTCTCGCGTAGTGAGCGAAGACGAGCGCCGTCTGGTTGCCTTCCACGAAGCTGGTCATACGATCATCGGATACCACCTGAGAAATGCAGAAATGGTACATAAGGTAACAATCATTCCGCGCGGCCAAGCTGGTGGATACACCGTGATGCTGCCGAAGGAAGACCGTTTCTTTGCTACCAAAACGGACTTGCTCGACAAAATCGTCGGTCTGTTGGGGGGACGTGTTGCGGAGGAATTGGTGCTTGGGGATATTAGTACCGGGGCACATAATGACTTCCAACGCGCGACTGCTATCGCTCGCAGCATGATTACCGAATACGGAATGAGCAAGCTCGGACCTATGCAGTTCGGTAAGAGTCAAGGTCAAGTATTCCTGGGCCGCGACTATGGCAATGAGCGTAACTACTCCGATCAGATTGCGTACGAGATCGATCAGGAAATGCAAAATATTATCAACGAGTGCTATGCGAAGTGTACAGAATTGCTTACGACGCACCGTGATCAGCTCGATCTGATTGCGAACACGCTGCTCCGTGTCGAGACTCTTGATTCTGAGCAGATCAAGCAATTGATCGAAACAGGTAAAATGGATAACGATCCGGACGCAAATAAAGATGTGGTCGTGAACATTCAACCGAAGCTGGAAGAAGTAAAAGAAGAAGTAAAAGAAGAAGTAAAAGAAGAAGTAAAAGAAGAAGTAAAAGAAGATACAAACGAAGAACCGAAACAATAAGGGCGCCTCTGGTGCCCTTTTTTGCAATATCGGAAAGTATTAGGTTACGTTTTTAAAAGGTGTCGATGAACCAATAAAGCTGGTGAGAAGAAAAAGCGCAGGGCTCGTAGACCTTGACAGGCCACCCCAGTCGGAACTTAAAAAAGGGGACCACGCCTGTCGAACACTTCTTCCTTGAGAAACTTCCGCCCGTAGGGTGGCTTTGGCTCGACGGTCCCCTTTTTTAAGTGGAGACGGCCAGTGAATCCCCCTGCTGGCGTGTCAGAGTCGAAGAGAACTGCGCTTTTTCTTCTCCTCCACTATGTTGACTCAAAGGCAAATCCAAAGCGAATGAGAGGGATTGGATATGTTGCTTACACCGGGCATGGCTGCATTTGATATGGATGGAACCTTACTGACTCACGATTCAAAGCTGACAGAAGGAACGAAAGAAGCACTTCGCCAATTACAACAGCAAGGCTGCAAACTCGTTTTGTCTACGGGCAGGATGTATGGCTCCGCTCAAATTCCGATTGATTCCTTTCCTTTTGACGGCTATGTCTGTAGCAATGGCGGCACTGTTTTCGAGGGGGATGGCACGCTGGTCCGTCAATGGCTCCTTCCCACTGAGATGGTAATCGGTGCGATCCATGCACTGAGGCAAGAAACGATTTATTATGAGCTTCATGATACGAATAGCAATCGCTGGATGATCAAAGAAGACCGTGAATGTTTGGAAGCGACCATGAGTGAGGACGCATCTGTAGAAGGATTCTCGATTTTGAGTTTTCCTTATTACAGACTCGCACGCGTAGAGCCTTTGGCAGAAGTACTGGAAAAAGTAGAGTCCGGGGAAGTAGAAATCGTCAAGTTCTTCGTCTGGCATCAAGACCCGGATCGTCTGGAGTGGGTGAAAGAGCAGCTAAAGCCTTGGAGCGAGCAAGTGACTATCACTTCATCCGGCAAGCAGAATGTCGAAGTAATTCCTCAAGGGGTTTCCAAATGGGAAGGGCTTCAATACTTCTGTGAGAAATGGGGAATCTCCCCGGAGAAAGTGATGGCATTTGGCGATGCCGAAAACGATCGTGAGGCGTTAACAGGCGCAGGATATTCCGTCGCAATGGAAAACGCTTCTGACGAGATCAAGCAGGTAGCCAAATATATCGCCCCACACCATAATGAGGAAGGCGTAGCCCGCTTTATTCGGGAGCGCGTCCTCGGAGAAAAAGGCGAGTAAGAGAATGAAAAAGCAGAAGCTGCGTCTGTACAGGCCGGTTTCTGCTTTTTTTGTTCAAAATGTACCACGTTGACAAGGGGAGGTTATACGCTTACAATGACCGTAAATTATGACACCACCGTAGGGGGATTTTTTCCATGGACGCTTTAGCGTTAGAAAAAAAAGCCCAGCGCAACGCTGAGTTACGTGAACGACTGCTGCAGCTGAAGAAAGAGCGTAATGCCATCATTCTTGCTCACTTTTATCAACGTCCCGAGATTCAGGAGGTCGCTGACTTCATTGGCGATTCCTTTGGATTGGCACAGAAAGCAAAAGAAACGGATGCCGATGTGATTTTGTTCTGTGGGGTTCATTTTATGGGAGAAAGTGCAAAAATTCTCAATCCCCAGAAGACCGTCATTATTCCCGATGAACGGGCTGGCTGTCCGATGGCGGACATGGTGAACGTAGACGGACTACGCAAGCTCAAAGCACAGCATCCAGATGCAAAGGTAGTGGCTTACATCAATACTTCTGCGGATGTTAAAGCCGAAACCTATATCTGCTGTACGTCGTCCAACGCGAAGCGCGTGATCGAGTCGATCGACAGCGATGAGATCATTTGGGTGCCGGACAAAAACCTCGGCCACTATGTATCCCAATTCACGGACAAGAAAATGATTATTTGGGAAGGGTACTGCAATACGCATGACCAACTGTCTGTAGAAGACATCATGACGTTGAAGCAGCAACACCCTGAGGCTGTAGTTGTCGTTCATCCGGAGTGTCGCCCAGAAGTGGTATCTCTAGCTGACTACGTTGGTTCCACGACCGGAATTTTGAAATATTGCCGTGAGTCTTCGCGCAAAGAGTTTATTATCGGAACGGAAGACGGCACACGTTACATGCTGGAAAAGGACAGCCCGGACAAAACGTTCATTTTCGCTTCCAAGTACCTCGTTTGCCCGAATATGAAGGTGAACAACCTGAAAAAGTGCGTTGAGGCGCTGGAGAATATGAAGCCGGAGATTTTTGTGCCAACAGATGTTGCTGATGCGGCACGTGCTTCGTTGGAACGCATGCTTGCGGTAGCGCCTGCTTAAGGGCCGTTTGATAAAATGCAAAAAGGGAGTAGAGCGTAGGGGCTTTACTCCCTTTTTCTATTAGGAGGCTTTGGTCAAAGGCTGGATGTCTTTTCGTCGGTAAATGTTCAAGACGAGTCCTATCAAGGCCATTTGCAATACGGTATGCACGATTCCAAAGCCAACGAATGGTAGATTCACAGTGATAGGTGGAACCAGACCGACAGTCATGAAAATACTCCAGAAAAACGGCGTGAAAAAGAGTACAATCATACCGGATAACAGCAAGGACCCGTATACATCTTTTACTTTTCTGATGGCATGGAGCAAACGAAGCAGCAGCATAACGCCCAGAATGAAAAAGGCTATCCCTACAATTGGTCCAAAGATATACACCATGTAGGCAAAAATATAGTCAGACTCAAGGGCGGGCAATGCATCTAGAGAGGCACCGAAGCCTTGACCCCATAAGGTAGCTGACTGGATGGCGTTCAAGGATTGAGTGGTGATATAGTCTCTTCCATCCGGTTCGAGATACGTATTCAGGATGTAAAAAAGACGATCTAGCTGATAAGGTTTAGCGAACAGGTAAACCGTTCCTCCTACACACGCGAAAACCATAGAGAGGAGGCTCAGTTTAACAAGCTTTTTAGGCTTAGCGGCAATCACGAGCGCGATGTAGCCACCGACATATAGGAAAACGGCAAATTCGTATTCGCCCAACGTGAGAAGCAGGCAAGGGGGCAGGAAGTACGAAATCAGTTTTACGATGGTGTAGCGTTTGTGCTCCTTCCACTCTGTGAAAATTCCTGCGAGGGCTACGATGAACAGGAAGGGGCTAATTCCAATAAAATGGAGTGGAGAATCTCCGATATTCAGATACTGGATACCGGCTATAGGTCTCCCTGCGAGCAGTGTATAAAGGAGTAAGATCATCGTGCCGAAATACAGAATCTTACTATATCTCTTTAATTTACTGTAATCCCAAAAGAGAATCGCCACGAGGACGACTGTTCCGATTATGATTCCGACCAGTTGTCGCCCGATCAAATTACGATTATCTTCCGCAATATGAAGAGAATACAGGGTAACCAGCCCGATAGCGAGTAGGATTCCCACAATCGAAACAATTCCCCACTCCATCCGCGGTTTATGCGCCTGATGGAGGTGACGTCCTACATCGACAGGATCACCCATCTCCGCAATCGCAATCCGAGTCGCTTCATCTTCCTTATATCCAGCCTCACGATAATCCTCGATCTTTTCGGCGAAATGATTCTCCAACTCTAGCGTAATGGCTGGATGAACCTCTTTGTTTTTGATCTGATCGCAGACTTTTTTTATGTAATAGGCAGTTCGCTTGTTTTCGTTCATGTAGCCTGCCCTCCCAACACGGAGTCAACAGCGGTACGAAAAGACTCCCACTCCTGTTTTTTCTCTTTGAGATGCTTCTTGCCTTCGCGGGTGATTTGATAGTATTTGCGTTTTCGCTCTCCTTCCCCTTCGCTCCAAAACGCCTCGACCTTTCCTTCAGACTCAAGGGTATGAAGAATGGGATAGAGGGTGCCTTCCTTGAGAGACAGCACACCGTTCGAGCTAGTTTCCATCGTCTTGATCATCTCATAGCCGTACATTTCCTTTTGTTCCAGCAAGGTAAGAATGAGAATGACCGTACTGCCTTTCATCAATTCCTTATTGACTGCCATAGCGACCTCCTTATACCTCGGATTTCGATACCTCGAATATCTATGCATCATTCTATTCCATAAAAGGGAAAAAAGAAAGACTTCCTCGTCGGGAAGTCTTGTTATATGTTTTAGGAAGGCATCGGGGTAGGAGTTGGTTTTCCGTAGCCTTGCCCATAGGTTTGGTCTATGTAGTTACGAATTTCTTTTGTAGATTTGCCTTCTGCACTCAGCTTGCCGGAAATAACAGCGATTTCCATGCATACGCCGCAGCGAGTGCCGTGGTCATCCCAGACAATGGAGCCATCAGACTTTTCTTCTTTGATAAAGCAGTTGCCATTATGTCCGTGTCCAGCACTTTCACCACAACCACAATAGCATGGAATGGATTTGAGCAGCTCACGGTTTGCTGCGGCAACTTTGTAGGATTCGATAATGACAGGGTCTTGGTTGTCTAAAAATTTCGGTAGCTGATCAGCGGAAGCAGTCAATTCCTGCAAATCTCCATTGGGGGCGTGCTGCGTGTGATCGCTATGATTCTGTTCAGCTTGATCAGTAGAGCCACAGCCAGTAAGCAGTGCTGCGGTGATAAAAGTAATGGCTAACCATGATTTACGCTTCATCTTGGACATACCTCCTGCCAAATATTTTATCATAATGAGATGGGGAAATTGTGAAGCTGGGAGAGAAGATGCAAACGTATGATTTTTAAATCGGAATAAATCCTATTTACTTTTTGGGCGCCTCTCCGTATAATGAAAAACGACGAGAACGTAAATCGGAATCATTTTGAATTGGAGCAGGAGGAAATATAGATGAAAAGAGTCATGTTGGCAGCCCTAAGTTTCATTACGGCAGTGGGGTTAGTGGGATGTGGAGCAGCGAACGAAACGGCTGGGCCTCCGCAAACTGGCAGCGACGCGTCCGGGAAACCAAAAGTATACACGACGATTTATCCCTTGGAATATGTAGCGAAGCGGATCGGCGGTGACCATGTGGAGGTAACGAATCTGGTTCCCGCTGGAGTAGAGCCCCACGACTTCGAGCCAACCGCAAAAGACATGGTCGCGCTGTCTGGAGCAGATATCTTCGCCTATAACGGTAGCGGCTTGGAGCTGTGGGTAGAGAAGGCTGTAACCAACCTCGACAAAAACAAGACAACGATTATTAATGCGACGGAAGGTCTCGAGCTGATTCGTGCATCTGAGCATGAGGGAGAAGAACACTCAGAAGAAGCAGGGCATGACCACGGGGATCTGGACCCTCATGTATGGCTCGATCCGATGCAACTGAAGGCACAGGCGGAGAAGGTAAAAAATACGCTCGTGCAAAAGGATCAAGCGCATGCTACGGATTACGAGAAGAACTACACACAATTAGCAACAGATCTGGAACAGCTGGATAAAGAGTTCAAAGATATGGTTACGCAAGCGCCGAAGAAAGAATTCATGGTTTCTCATAGCGCATTCAGCTATATGGCAAAACGATACGGGCTGGAGCAAGTAGCGATCTCTGGGGTCAATCCTTCTGATGAGCCATCCACAACAGAGTTGAAGAGCTTGGTGGAGCATGTAAAAGAACACAACATTTCTTATGTGCTGTTCGAGACATTGGTTTCTCCGAAGGTAGCGGAAGTGATTGCGAAGGAAGCTGGCGTGAAGACGGCTACGCTCAATCCGTTGGAAGGTTTGACAGAAGACGATGTAGCGGCGGGTCGTGATTACTTGTCTATCATGCGCGACAATATGAATACATTAAAGACTGCACTTCAATAAACTTTCCCTCGAAAAGATGTCGCTTGCCAGGCGGCATTTTTTCGTTAGTAGGATGCTTGTGGTTCGGGCAAAATCGTAGTACGATGAAGGGAATCAAATAAGAACAAATCCGATTTAAGGGATGGATATTTCATGGAACCACATAAACAAGAGGTGCCCGTCATTAAGCTCACAGGCGTCTCCTTTCAATATGAAGACAAACAGGTTCTCGATGAGGTCGAATTCACACTGGAGCGCGGAGACTTTGTGGGAATCGTCGGGCCGAATGGATCAGGGAAATCTACGCTAATGAAGCTGATTTTGGGTCTGTTGACGCCAAACAAAGGGACGGTGGAGCTGTTTGGACAACCACTATCCAAGTTTCGTGAATGGAATCGCATTGGATACGTCGCGCAACAGGTCGCGCATGGAGCGGGTGGATTTCCAGCTACGGTGCGAGAAGTTGTGTCATCTGGATTGGTCGGCAAAGTGGGTCTTTTTCGCAGACTAACGAAACAGCATCATGAGAGTGTTCGGGGTGCGGTGGAGCGAGTCGGCTTGCTGGAAAAGCTGGATCAACGCATCGGCAACTTGTCCGGTGGGCAATTGCAGCGCGTATTCATAGCGCGAGCTCTCGTAGCTGAACCGGAGCTGTTGATCCTCGATGAGCCAACAGTCGGGGTCGATCAGGAATCGATCGATCAGTTTTATAGTTTGCTTCGTTCGCTGAAGGAAGAGAACGGATTGACGATGATGATCGTCAGCCACGATGTGGGAGTTATGTCACAATGGGTGACCAAGGTGGCTTGTGTGCAGAAGAAAATTCACTTCCACGGAACAGCGCACGATTTTGAGCATAACCAAGAAAAAATCTTGCAAAGTATGTACGGTGATTCGGTCAGGCTGCTGTCTCATCATCATTAAGCTTGTAAATAGAAATAGGTAAGAAAGAAGGAATGTGCACATGCTTGCTGATTGGTGGCAGTATGACTTTTTGCGGTATACCCTGTTTTCAGGGCTTTTAATTGGTCTGATCTGCCCGATTTTGGGTACGTTTCTCATTGTTCGTCGCTTGTCGATGATGGCAGATGGCTTGTCACACGTCACGCTGTCCGGTGTAGCTGCCGGGATGCTCATTTCCAAAAAGGTCGCCTTCTTCTCCGCAGTCAATCCGCTGTTTTTCGGGATGCTGTTTGCGGTGATGGGTTCGTTGTTCATCGAGCGATTGCGTAAGGTGTACAAAGCGTACCAGGATTTGGCGATTCCGATTATTTTGTCGGCGGGACTTGGGCTGTTTACGGTATTGATCAGTATCGCAGACGGTTTTAATGCCGATTTGTATTCGTACTTGTTCGGAAAAATCGTGACGGTGTCCATCGAAGATCTGTATGCGTTGATTGGTGTGGCAGTTGTTGTTTTAGGAACAGTTTTGTTGATTTACAAGGAGCTTTTCGCAGTCTCCTTTGACGAAGAATTCGCTCGCGTCTCTGGCGTGGCAAGGCGTTCAATCAACCTGTGGTTTATGGTGCTCGTCGCTCTGACGATTGCGGCTTCCATGCGTATAGTCGGTGTCCTGTTAATCTCGGCGCTGATTACGCTTCCGGTAGCGGCTAGTCTGCAAATCGCAAAAAGCTTTCGTCAAACGATTTTCTTGTCGATTGTGTTTGCGGAGTTTTCCGTGCTGAGCGGTTTGTATTTTGCCTATCTCCTTGATTGGGCATCTGGTGGTACAATTGTACTGATGGCAGTACTGGTTATGCTGGTTGTATTGGGTGTAAAAAAGCTGCGGGTCGCTTTCCGATAAGAGTTTTCCGGATATGACAAAAGGAAGGAGTGTTTGTCGATGAAAGTAGAAGAAGCGCTGCAAATATTGAAAGAACATGGTTTCAAGTATACCGGCAAGCGGGAGGAGATGATTCGAATCTGCGCGGCCGAGAAGCGATACCTGTCTGCCAAAGATATTATGGAAAGAATCAAGGAGCAGTATCCAACACTCAGCTTCGATACCGTCTATCGCAACATTTCCACTTTTGTTGAGCTGGGGATTCTGGAAGAGACGGAGCTGGACGGGGAAGGCAGATTCCGCTTAGCCTGTTCGACAGATGGGCACCATCACCACCATGTGATTTGTACGGAATGTGGAAAGACTTCATCTTTGCCAGGATGTCCGATGAATATCATTTCCGCAGTACCGGATGAGTTTCAGGTGACGGGGCATAAGTTCGAGGTATATGGCACGTGTAAGGAATGTGTGATGCATTCGAATTAATCAGATAGAGGGGAGTGTTCGCTTTTGCGGATGCTCTTTTTTTGCATCTCCTTCAAGCTTGTATTTGCTATAATGGGTGGAAAATCATCAGTTACAAGAGAGAAGGGACACAGTCATGATTCCCCGTTATATTGTGGACTTTGATTTGCACACCTTACCTCGGATGAGGGCAGATGTAGCTGTTATTGGAGCAGGAATTGCTGGGTTGTATACGGCGTTGCAAACGAGTGAGTTTGCGGATGTGGTGTTGATCAGCAAGAAGGGACTCGATGATAGTAACACACGCTGGGCTCAGGGAGGAATCGCAGCTGTAACCGCCCAATCAGATTCTCCTGCCCTTCATCGACAGGATACGTTAATCGCTGGAGCAGGTCTTTGCTCGTATAACGCTGTGGAGGTCCTGGTGCATGAAGGCCCTGATCGCTTGCATGAACTGATTGCATATGGAACGGAATTTGACCGCGATGAACAAGGGCAGTACGAGCTGACACAGGAAGGCGCGCATAGCAAGCGGCGTATTTTGCATGCGAACGGAGATGCCACTGGGGCAGAGATCGTCCGCGCTTTGTCCAAGCGTGTGATGGAGCAACCAAACATTCAGGTTTTGGAATATTATTTTGCAGTGGATGTCATCACGCAGGATGGCGAATGCGTGGGTGTCCTCGTGCGGAAGCCGGACGGCGAACTGTTTTTCCTGGAAGCTAAAGCAACGGTGCTGGCTACAGGAGGAGCAGGTCAGCTTTACCGTTACACAACGAATCCGCAAATCGCTACGGCAGATGGGATCGGCATCGCGTATCGGGCGGGCGCTCGCATTAAAGATGTGGAATTTATCCAGTTCCATCCGACTGCGCTTTACTATCCGGGAGCCCCGCGCTTTTTGATTTCAGAAGCGGTTCGTGGGGAGGGTGCCATTTTGCGTAACAGCAATGGTGATCGCTTCATGGACAAGTACCATCCGCAAAAAGAGCTGGCGCCGCGTGATATTGTCGCCAGAGCGATTGTCTCTGAGATGGAACAGACGAAGTCTACGTTCGTGTATCTCGACATTACCCACGAATCAGAGGAGCTTATTAAGCGTCGTTTTCCGACGATTTATAATTTTTGCTTACAATACGGGCTCAATATGGTGACAGATTGGATTCCAGTAGCTCCTGCCTGCCATTATATTATGGGTGGAGTCCAGACTGATTTGAACGGAGAGACCTCGACGAAGCGGCTTTTTGCATGCGGGGAAGCATCCTGCACCGGGGTACATGGAGCGAATCGACTGGCCAGCAACTCGTTATCGGAAGCGGTTGTATTCGGTCACCGGATCGCGGAGCGGATCAAGCGGTTGGCTGATTTGCCGAGCATTCATCCCTTCGAGGTTGTTTCCAAGCAAAAACTGCCCCAAACGTTCAATACACGTGAACAACGATTGAAAATGCAAAAGCTCATGCTGCGGCATGTTAGTGTGAAGCGCGACGATAAGGGATTAACGAAAGCATTAGCAGAGCTTGCGCGAATGGAGCAATACTACCAGTACGAGCCTGAGAGTCCGGAAACGTTTGAATTCTTCAATCTGCTGAATGCTGCCGTCCTGACAACGAGAGCGGCACTTTTGCGGGAAGAAAGCAGAGGTGGGCATTATCGTACTGATTTTCCGAATAAAGACGACCTGGTGTGGCGGAAGCATTTGATCCAGTCCGTAGCAGATGGTGTCCAAGAGGAGTGTGAGAAGCATGATGTGGAATAAACGGGAGCTTCAGCGAAAAATAGAGGAATGGCTACAGGAAGACGTGGGATTTGGTGATGTGACGACAATGAGCACGATTCCTGAATCGGAGCAGGGTGTCGGTATTTTATATGCGAAGGAAGCGGGGATCGTGGCAGGTTTGCCGATTGCGGAGCAAGTATTTGCCACGGTTGATTCTACCCTCGTTTTTGAGGCAAAAGTAGAAGAAGGTGCACGAGTGGAGGTTGGTCAACAGATCGCCGAAGTCAGCGGCTCGGTTCGTTCGATTTTGAACGGGGAGCGGCTTGCACTTAACTTAATGCAACGTCTGTCTGGGATTGCCACGAAAACGAGTGAATACGCAACAGCCGTCGCAGGGACGAAGGCACGGGTTGTCGATACGAGAAAGACTACGCCAGGCCTTAGAGCTTTGGAAAAGTACGCAGTTCGAGTCGGGGGAGGCTACAATCACCGTTTTGCCTTGTATGATGCTGTGATGATCAAGGACAATCATATCAAGGGAGCGGGCGGTATCGCGCAGGCTGTTGCAGCGGCACGCGCGGTTATTCCTCATACGATGACAGTAGAGGTAGAGGCCGAATCGTTCGAACAAGCTCAGGAAGCATTGGCAGCAGGTGCAGATACGATCATGCTCGACAATATGTCCCTCGATCAAATGGTGGAAGCCGTGCAGTTTATCGATGGACGAGCCATAGTCGAGGCATCTGGCGGTGTGAGTCTGGAGACGATTGGTGACATTGCAAAAACAGGCGTAGATATTATTTCGGTCGGGGCGCTGACTCATTCTGTCAAAGCGTTTGATATCAGCCTTGATCTGAATACACGAAAGCGGTAAGGAGCGACCACGATGTTATTGGTGATCGATATTGGCAACTCCAATATTGTGTTGGGCTTGTATGAAGGCGACGAGCTCCAACACCATTGGAGAGTGTCCACAGATCGTAACAAAACGGAGGACGAGTACGGCATGCTCGTCAAAAACTTGTTTGGTAGCGTGGGGCTTGGATTTGAACAGGTGAGAGGTGTCATTCTCTCGTCTGTCGTGCCGCCTTTAAACCTCACGATTGAGCGCATGTGTGGGAAGTACATGCAACAAAAAGCACTGATTATCGGACCAGGTATCAAGACGGGACTGAACATCAAGTATGAGTATCCGCGAGAAGTAGGTTCCGATCGAATCGTGAACGCTGTTGCTGCGATTCATCATTATGGTGCGCCGCTCATTGTTGTCGATTTTGGTACGGCGACGACCTTTTGCTATGTGGACGAGCGGGCGCAGTATTGGGGCGGGGCGATTGCCCCCGGTATCGGGATATCGACAGAGGCGCTCTTCACTCGTGCTGCCAAGCTGCCACGAATTGAAATCGCCAAGCCTGCAAGTGTAGTTGGTCGTAATACGATAGCGGCGATGCAGTCCGGCATTTTCTATGGGTTCGTCGGTCAGGTGGAAGGTATTGTACGCAGAATCATGGATGAATACGGTACGCGACCTACCGTAGTTGCTACGGGAGGGCTGGCAGCACTTTTTGCGAATGAGACCTCTTGTATCCATGTCGTGGATCAGAATCTTACGCTAAAAGGACTTCGTTTGATCTATGAGCGGAATCAATCATAGTGGATAACGAACGTATTTGCAAAAAAACATTTCAGGATCATCTGGATCTAGGTGAGTCAGGGTTCCGCAGTGAGCGTATCCGAGCTTTAGACAGAGGCGTTGCATTCTTTCGTTGGAAAGGTTAGTAGAAGTGAACAATTTCTCCGTGGGGGAGATCGTTTCCAGATACCGCATCATCTCCTCGCCAACGCCCCGTTTCTGATAGTGAGGGTGAACAATGATTAGATGAATAAAGCTGTTCTTAAAAAATGACTGATTGATGATGGCAAAACCGACGATATTCATGTCGATTAACGCCACGTAGCAATGCCCTTGCTCGATGGCCTCTTGAAGTTCAGATGAACGACTGGTTGAACCGAGCACCCTTGCATCAATCGTACAGACAGCAGGAATGTCTTGAGAAGTAGCGAGACGGATAGAGGTCATCCATTTCAAATCCTTTCTACTTGTAAATCGTTTCCTATGTTGTATGGAATGGAAAAAGGGTGTTAAACTACTGGTAGAGATATTGATGATCCGACATATAAATAAAGGAGCCAATACCGTTGCAGCGGCAAGGCTCCTGAGACAAGTAGCTGTGGCACACCCACGGCGCGCATGATTACAAAAACAGCGAACCCACCGTCAGGCGGTCAACCTTAGGCGGTGGGTTTTCGCTTGTTACGCCACTTTCTAATCCATCGGTAGAGCTTCCTGCTGCTAAACCAGAGGCTTAGCAAGGTTGCCAGTACTTTTAGGAAAAGGTAAAGCGTGCCGAGCGAGACCATCAGCATCACCCCCTTTACAGGAAGCTGTGCCGTGGTCTTCCACCGCCAGTCTTGTCTTAAGTTAAATTATACCATTTCGGCATTCCTAATGGTGAGAACTCTTGTTAGTGTAGTTACGAGCTGGCTCGACAAAAAGGGTGACCTTCAGCGAGTAACATTGCGACTGACAGGTAATGATATATACGTAATTCACATCTGTGGGTGAAGACGAAGAAAAAATTGAGATTTTCGTTGACAGTACATGCTCCACGCGCTACAATGGCTATTGTGCCTAGCAGAAAAGTTATGTCACATTGAACTTTTTAAATTTCTTTTAAAAAAGTTCTTGCGTTTCAGATGAATGCATGCTAACATATGAATTCTGAAAGGCAAACAAGCGGATCACTTTGATCCACTTCAAATATACGGATGGATGTCCGAGCGGCCGAAGGAGCACGATTGGAAATCGTGTAGGCGGTGTCGAACCGTCTCGTGGGTTCAAATCCCACTCCATCCGCCATCACCTTCTTATGAAATGGCCCGTTGGTGAAGCGGTTTAACACAGCAGCCTTTCACGCTGTCATACAGGGGTTCGAATCCCCTACGGGTCACCTAGCAAAACGCCCTGCAATCGCAGAGGTCCTGGAGGCTTAGCTCAGCTGGGAGAGCATCTGCCTTACAAGCAGAGGGTCGGCGGTTCGATCCCGTCAGCCTCCACCACTTATATTAATGGACAAGGAAGGTCAGCTGAAAGCGCCACGCCCTGTGGCAACACTGACACTCAGTCGTCCTGACTATCGCGGGATGGAGCAGCTCGGTAGCTCGTCGGGCTCATAACCCGAAGGTCGCAGGTTCAAATCCTGCTCCCGCAACCAAATATGGAGCTGTGGTGAAGTTGGAGTTCACGCCGGTCTGTCACACCGGAGGTCGCGGGTTCGAGTCCCGTCAGCTCCGCCATTTCAACCTTAATGGTTTGAAATAGCGACAAATATAGCGAGAGCCATTAGCTCAGTTGGTAGAGCATCTGACTTTTAATCAGAGGGTCGAAGGTTCGAGTCCTTCATGGCTCACCAGTTTTTAAAAACGAGAGATTGAATT
>NZ_SZNK01000001.1:4655000-4695000 GCF_005217615.1 Brevibacillus antibioticus | reverse complement strand
AACAGGCTTATCTCCCCCAAGAGTCCACATCGACGGGGAGGTTTGGCACCTCGATGTCGGCTCATCGCATCCTGGGGCTGAAGTAGGTCCCAAGGGTTGGGCTGTTCGCCCATTAAAGCGGTACGCGAGCTGGGTTCAGAACGTCGTGAGACAGTTCGGTCCCTATCTGTCGCGGGCGTAGGAAGTTTGAGGAGAGCTGTCCTTAGTACGAGAGGACCGGGATGGACGCACCGCTGGTGCACCAGTTGTCACGCCAGTGGCACAGCTGGGTAGCTATGTGCGGACGGGATAAGCGCTGAAAGCATCTAAGCGTGAAGCCCCCTCCAAGATGAGACTTCCCACAGCGCAAGCTGGTAAGACCCCTCATAGACGATGAGGTTGATAGGTTCGGTGTGGAAGCGCGGTAACGCGTGGAGCTGACGAATACTAATCGGTCGAGGACTTATCCACACACTTAGCAATCATGCGTATTCAGTTTTGAAGGAATGAGGAGAAAAGCTGTATTCCCGATTACTTGTAAAAAGTAATGGAGAATACAGCTTTTTTTGTGTAATAAGTGTAACCGTGCAGAACGAATGCACGGTTTTTTGTTTTCTTTTTTTGTCCCTCTATCCTCCCCTACGCTAGAAACAATGGAGAGGAGGGGGAGAATGTCTATACATCCGTTACGACTATTGGCTATATTGCTTTTCGCAACATGTATAGGTGTAGCGACCTACATCATTTTGAAGCCGCATCAAGTGACCTATATACAATTGCGATCAACAGTGGAAAAAGAAAGTGGCCAATTACTTGAAGCGAGTGACATGGAGCCATTGACAGTGAAACTGGGAGGGATCTTTCAACAACCCATTGCCCCAATTCCAGGCTTGATTCCATGGGAAGAAGGACAGAGTCTCATCGGTTTAGCCTTCACCCGTCAAGTGAAGGGAGGCAGACCTTTATTGCAAAGTGATTTGGAGCGAACAAGTAATGCGCAAGGCAGCGGAGTGATAACCGAAAAAATGACAGGTATGAGTATTCCCGTAGACAATGTTGCAGGAGTTTCACCGCATGTATCAAGCGGAGAAAGGGTGCATGTCTATGCTTCCTTTGAAGATGAGGCAGGAGCACATTCTGGACTCCTATTGCAAAACATGCCGATCATTGGCATTCAACGCGAAATGGAAGGTGATCATCCCAATCTGGTAGCTGTTACTCTCTCCCTAACACGTGATGAGGCTGTTCTACTAACACACGCACTTCATTATGGAAAAATTAGATTGGGCTTGGCTGCAGTGAAGGATGGGGGAAATCCAGGAATAGGAGACGCAATATTCGCTTCAGAGTTAATGAAGACGAAAACACGCTGGGGTATTAAAAAGGAGGAGCATGAGTGAAAAGGCGTTTGCTCATAGTAGATGATGATCGAGATTCAGTTCGTTTGTTAACGGCGCAACTTATAAACAGCAGATGGATCGAAGTGTGCGGGGAAGCACTCGGAGTGGAAGACGCATGGGCGAAATTACAGGCAAACCAACCCCATTTGGTGTTGCTGGGTGGTATAAAGGGAACGGAAAGAGGTGTGTTGTGTCAGCAGTTTCGGCTAGCCTTTCCTCATCTTTCATTTATTGCTGCTTGCTCAAGCAATGAACTGATGTGGGAGCCTTTTTTCCGGAACTTAGGTTTATGGGTTATTACCAAGCCCATTGAGCCAGGGCAGATCGAAGCGTTAGCCATGATGATACAGCCTCAAGGTATGGTAGCAGAAGCTGCTCCACAACAACACCAATATGTAATCCAGGAACAAACCAAGAGCTATCATAGCCAGCCACCCTCATTCTCCGAGCCGATCAGAGATAGTCAAGTTTCTGAAATGATTCGTCCCAAACAGCTTGTTACTGTTTATGGCCCCAAAGGTGGGGTAGGAAAAACATTTATTTCTCGTGAGCTAGCGATTTTCTTTTCCATGCAAAAAAACGAGGGGGTTCCATTGCGGGTAATCGCTGTTGACTTCAATCTTGATCTTGGTACATTTGCGACTACCTTGAATCTTCCGCGTACCCCTAATCTTTTTACGTGGGTAAAGGATCTTGATGCTCAATTGCATTCGTTTATTCAGGATCAAGGAAAAGACCCGTATTCCATTAGCAGTGAGGAATGGCAGGAATACGCACAAGCCTTGCCGTTATCTCCTCAACATATCGAGAAATATGTGGTTGCTCATCCTGATACAGGCTTGCATGTGCTTACGTCCCCCCGTGATATTCGGCAAAGCTTTGAAATCCGTGACTATCATTTATATCTGATTCTCGAAACGTTAAAACAAAGCAACTACGACGTCATTCTTATCGATACGGCACCTGATACAACAGATGCAACGATTCAAGCTCTGTTTTTTGCAGAACATGTCGTGATGGTGGGAAATCCGGTGGTAGACTCCATTGAAAATATTCAACGATTGTTGAAACTGTTGCGAGAAGCAGAGTACCCTGAAGAACGCATTCAAATTTGCATGAATCGTTTGCAGCGGAAAGAAATGTTTACCCTAGATGAAATTCGTGCCTATTTCCAGCTCCATCCTAGCAAAAAGATCTTCTCAATACCTGACGATGTGGAAGTAAAAAAATCGATTAACACCGGAACGCCAGTCATGCTCCTGTCAGGGAGAATTCCGGCCAAGGAAGCCATTGAGACATTAGGAAAAGCACTGTTTCCCGTAGATGGGGAGCAAATGAAGGCTGCTGGAAAAGAGAAACAAAAAGAGAAAACTTCTCTTTTCAAATGGTTATGGGGATAAGGGAGGGTGTTATGTTCGATAAAAAACAGTTGCTAGGCATTTCTAATCAAGTCCGCACAGCGCAAGAATTACGATCATCGGGGAGAGGAATAACGGGAGTTCCTTCGACGCTTCACGAAAAGATGCAAGCCCCTGATCACGAGCGGACGAATGAAAAATGGGTTGGGCCAGATAGAGAAACGTTGATTCGTACCCAGATTGTTGAGAAATACGGAAAGCGATTATGGGAGGAAAAGCACTCTTCACTCTTTATGGATGAGCTGACGGCAGATATTCGGATACTGCTGGAGTCGCAAACGACGCTGACATCCATACAAATGGAAGCAGAAGTAAAACGGCTGCTGCATTCTTTGACGGGGTGGGGCCCATTAGACGCTTTATTAGAGGATAACGACATCACGGAGATTCTTTTTCATCGCTATAACTATCTCGTCATTGAAAGAAAAAGTACTGGTCGTCTTGAATCTCCGGACATTGCTGTTTTTCGCGATGAGGAAGAGCTGTTGCGCTTATTGGAACAGATTGCAGCGACAATGGGGCGTGAGTTCAATGAAACAAAAGCAGAGCTACATACACAGCTTCCAGACGGTTCCCGGGTTGCTGCTACGCATCGTTCTATTTCTCCCGATGGTCATATGCTCACGATCAGAAAACACCGTGAGCTACTCAGCGAGTCCGACTACTTGCGGTATGGTTCCATTTGCGAGCCGATGCTTCTCTTTTTAAACAGAGCCGTCCGTTTATCTCGTGCATCTGGCATTGTCAGTGGAGGAACAGGCTCAGGCAAGACACACATGCTCAATCTCATCTCCCAATATGTCCCTGATCACTTAAGTATTATTACGATTGAGGATGTTTTAGAGATGAAGCTTCAACATCCTTTTGTGCGCAGATTTTTAGCGAAACCTGCAAATTACGAGGGGAAGGGTGGGTTTTCGATCAAGGATTGTGTTCGTTTATCCTTGCGAAAAAGGCCGGATGTCATCATGGTCGGTGAGACACGAGGTGGAGAAATCGTAGATATGCTTTGGGCAATGAATACGGACCATCCGGGTAGCTGGAGTACAGCGCACGCAAACTCACCGCGAGCGTTGGTCGATTCAACATTGCCTATTTTATTTGGAAAAGCAGATGAAGGGTATAGTGCTGAGGAGCGCAATTTAATGATCGGCTCAGCACTGGATCTGATTGTTCAAGTAAAACGTTTTGAAGAAGATGGAAGTCGCAAGGTGGTTGCGATAACGGAGGTAGTGGGGACGGGTCAATCGCATGAAGAATGGATAAAACGAGCTTGCAACATTAAACAGGTTCTCCCTGATCGGGTGTATTTGCAGGATATTTACGTGTACGAAGCAACTGGGGTTGAGAATGGGAGAGTAAAGGGTCACTTCAAATGGACAGGCTATCGCCCAGAGCGACTGATTAAGCGATGGCTAGAAAAAGGCTTGTCTCGGGAGGAGATTGAGCAAGTCTTTTTCACCAAACCAATACCGCTATAGGAGGGGAAAGCATGGACATTAGCTTACCTGTTGCAATCGGGATGGGGATGGCCATCCTGTTATTGATCTTGCCCAACAAATTGTATATGCGAGAACCGACGGGGAAGCACGAAATCGTAGAGGGGTTGCAACAGGACAGGAAAACGATTTGGAAGCAGTTTGAGGAAAGGTTGGCGAAATCGCACTCAGGGTGGGGGGTAAACCAGTATGTGACTCTCTCTTTTTTATTGGGGATCGCGTCCTTTGGTGTGAGTAGTCAGATCTTGCAGTCTTGGTGGATGGCATTGCCTGCTTTGCTGGCAGGGATTATGTTTACCGAACGGTTCGTGAGTGTATGGGGAGCTCGTCGAAAGGACGATTTCGAAGCAGGCAATGTAAAAGCGATTCGTCTCATGGCCAGTTCTTTACGTACTTCTCCATCGTATTTGCATGCGTTTGAACAGGTAGCAGCTAGTCCATTTTTATCAGAAATCGTATTAGAGGAATACAGGCGTATTGTAGAGCTATTGCGGGCACAAGTTCCGTTAGAGCACGTAATGAATCGATTCTTTGAACGCACAGGATCAGCAGATGTCAAATATTTAGCGACCATTGTCCATATTCAACGTGAGATGGGCGGAGATATGGCCAAAACGCTCGATTTGGCTGCCTCTTCGATATTGCGGCGCAGACAGTCGCTCCGTAGACAAAAAGCAGCGATGGCACAGATCGTTGCACAAGTGAATTTACTAAGTGTTATGCCGTTTGTCTTTGTCATTGCGTTGTATGTGAATAATCCCAATCATTTCGAACCACTAACGGCCACAATCGGGGGACGGTTTCTTATTTTGGGAAGCTTGGCTTCCATTTTGATTGGGGGAGAAGCAATTCGTTATGTTGCGCATAAAAGCATAAGCAGGGGAGCATAGGAGAGGGTGTAATGTTCGTTCTCGTACTTAGTATATTGGCGACTGTTGCTATATTTCTGTACGGCTTGCCGTATTGTGTGAGTAAGGGAGGACCAATCTCCGCCACACTTTTGGGCAGGATTGACTCCGAGAAACAAGCCAAGCTTGAGCAATCGTTTCAACAAGGACGAAAAAGGTGGACACTGGTTCGAAGCTTGGAGAAAAACCAGGTACTGCTACAGTATTTCTACAAATGGACGGGTGTCGATAAGAAAAAAATAGAGGAAACATTAGCGCGTCTGGGGATCGATATAAGTCTGACAGAGATTGTTTTGTTCCGACTCATCAGTATGTGCTTCATCATTTCATCTCTAGCTTCATTGTCGATAATTATGGTTCATGGTGAAAAAATCGGTGTGGTGAATGGGCTTCCCCTAACGATTAGTTTATTTTTGTACTTGTTGCCGAACATGCTATTAGATCGGGCGGACAAGCGAGCAAAAGCTGAAATTCGAGAGCAGGTCCCTATCTTTTTCAGCATTGTGCAGTCATTGGTTGAAGCAGGCATGCCATTGCAACAGGCTGTAAAGCAGACAGCGAGGCGTTTTGATGCAAGACTTGGCAGAGAGCTCGCGAGCCTAGAAATGGGAGAAAAAAGGCATGGGAACTGGAGAAAGGCACTTGAAGAGCTGGCCTTTCGGTGGGAGGTAGATTCGTTGACTACCATCGCGCTAGAGATGAACGAGGCGATGAAAAAAGGGGTTAGTCTATCACAAATGTTGTCTGTCCAAGTAGAGGAGCAAGTGAGACAACAAGAAGACGAAGCTGCTACCCATATGAATCGGTTGAATATCAGGTTGTTGCCTTTTGTCATTTTGTTAATGGGTCTGCCGTTGTTGTTCTTGGTGATGGGTCCTGCATTCATCGGGATCGGAGAAAGCTTGTAAAAACATAAGCGCACGTAAATATTTTTGCGAGAGGCACTGTCTTTTGGCAGAGTGAAAATAGAACCAAAATCTCAATGAGGAGTGAATGGAATGGGAGCCATCGCAGATTACGTCAAGCGTTTTTGGTATGAGGAGGACGGTGTTACGATCGTGGAAATGGTCATTATCATTGCCGTCATCTTGATTGTGCTTATTCCGACACTGACACAGCTAGGCACTGCCGAAGACGAGAAGCTGAAGGAACTGCAAGAAAAGATTAGCAAATGACAAACGTAGTCTTGCTGGGCTTGTTAGGAATGGCAGCATGGATGGATTGGAGACAAAGAAAAATACCAAATACTCTTGTCTTCCCGACGATTGCTGTCGGCTTATGGTATCAGTGGGAAGGTGAATTAGTAACGGGAGCATTGCTAGGTGTGGCGGGAGCCTTTTTGTTGACAGTTGGTCCCGTAATCTTAAAAGGGATGGGGATGGGGGATCAAAAGTTGCTGATGGCTGTTGGTGCTTGGACGAGCTGGAGTGAGGTGTATTCTTTGTTTTTGCATTCCATCGTTATGTGCCTGATTGTTATGGTGTTCTATCCGCAAAATTGGGCTCGCCTACGCAACAATCTTCAAATCATAGCAGCTGGATGGACAGCTCATCGACAAATATGGCTTCCAGACAGGGAAAGAACAGCCTTGTCATTCCCCTACGCCGTATATTTGCTGGGTGCTTTTGTTTTCCAATCAATACGAGATGTCATCGGAGCAAACGGATGATCGCACGCATAGGACGAGTGATACGTGTGAGGGTGAAAGATGAGCGAGGCAGCCAAATGATTGAGTTTATTTTAGTATTTCCTTTAGTTTGGATCTTGATTGTATTCTCCTTTGACCAATTCAGCATGATGTACAACAAGCAAAAGGCATTGGCCGCTGCGTATGAGGCAGGGAGAATTGCTGCAGTGCAGCCCAATTTCGGTTTGGCCAAATTCCATGCGAAAGAGCGAGGCACATCGGAATTAGCACAAGGTATTGGAGTCCTTCACAAAGATGTGCAGCTGGAGCTTGATGGGAACGGCTGGAGAAAAGGCAGTCATGTAAAAGCTAAAGCAACAGTGTCATTTCGGCTTCTCGCTACGGGGGAATTATTCGAGATAACTGAAAGCTATAACATGATGGTTGAAAATGCGGAGGAGAAGCAATGAACGCTTCGTTGCATCATTTTTTGATTCGAGTGAAGGAAGAGCGCGGGGCAACTATGATTACTGTGCTCTTCTTTCTCTTCTGCTTGGGAAGTTTGCTCTCTATCCTGTTATTTTTGGAGCAGACAGATTATCTAAAAATGAAGATGCAGCATACTGCAGATTTGATTACTAAGGGAGCACGTGCAGCTGGAAAATGGGAGTACGTCGATTCAAACGGAGATAAGCAAATCAGATTGTTTGCGACAACAGAAGAAGCTGAACGGCGTGATGCGGATATCATTCGCGGGGCACGTGAAGAAGCGGGGATTCTTTGGAGGTTAAACAGGCCGAATCTAGAGGGGACAAGTGATGAGGTCTCTGTCATTCACCAAAAAGGTGAACGGCCTTATTTGTACTTGCAAGGAATTTATCATTTAGAAGTAAAGGTTGAAAAGAATATACCTGTATTTTGGGATGAGCTTTTTGTAAAAATGAACAGAGTTTCCCAGTCTGGAGTCTATGAATAAAGTCATAATTTTGTACAAAGGTACTGTTATTTTTGTCCTAATCCCGCATGGTAATTTAGTAGTATATTCCAGAAATGGGGATAGGAGTGAGATGACAGTGCCCTCAAAAATAGTCGATCGGTACAAACGAATTCTTAACGGAGAGCAAAAACGTTTTTCCCCGTATGAGTTCGAAGATGTGCAGTACCGAAAGCAAAAAGTCCAATTAGTTGTTAGATATGCGATTGAAAATGTAAAAAGGTGGACTCCTGAGCAGGCGAGACGTGAATTGAGCTTGCAGGATGTCAAAGAACTGAAGCTGCATTTGGTGAGAGAATTTATTGAGCCGCCTATCGAAGCAAAGGCTGAGGATGTTTATTACTTCGTAGAATTCGCTTATCCGTATTTGCCTCGGTTTTCAGAAGAGCAACGAGTGTTATGGGTTTACCAAGAAGTGCTTTCAGGCATAAGACGTCATTTTCCTCCTACTTATTTTCAGAGCATAAAGGGTGAGGAACGGGCAAAAATATGCGTCGATTATATGTGCAGGAATTTACTAAAGCTGGCAGATTTGCGTCAATTGCCAAGTATCTTCAGCAAAACAGAGAGAGCCTATACGCTCCTGAAAACATATAAGCTCAAGATTCTCGTCGATACACTCTATTTTTCACCCTTTGATATGGTCACTGAAATGTATCCCGAACTTAGTGACCCCTCTTATTGGGAAGAGTTATAAAAATATTTGCACAACCCTGCTGTCTTTTTTTACGGTAGAGATAGTTTCATAGGCTTATAAGCAGATGAAACGGCCGTACTCTACAGGTGAGAGAAGGAGGCGTTGTGTATGGCAACAGTAGAGGCTCACCAGAAATGCTCTGCATCCGTGGAGCAGCTTCTAGGGCGACAAGTACGCTACCAGAAGCACAAACCCGGCAGACATCTTTCAGTGGAAAGAGTTCCGCAGGGAGCGTTCCAGATTGAATCCGTACATCGATTTGGAGACAGAGTAGTACTCAATGACGGGCTAATTGTAATGGAGAATGCTCCAACCGTCATGGAGCGCGGGGGAAGGATCGCTCTTCTTTTCGCGACCGGAGAAGAACTTTACTTTGTAACGGAGTAGGTTCTCTTAATCGCCTTGCACGGGTGCGTGTGAGGCGACCCATAAAGCGAAATGCCTGGTTTATCAGGCTAAATAAGATTCGACGAGTCGAGAATGCTGTTGGGGAATATCTATCGTTCTATAAAAAGGAAAATGGGGGTATTTTGACGTGTTGGCAAAGAGTGCAATCGAATTAGTCAACCGCTGCTATGAGGAGACAAACAAGCTGACATTGTTGTCATTGGAAGAGTTTAAGGAATCTTTTATTGCTTTTGTTTTTGGAGATTACCAGGAAGAGTTTATGGTTCAGTATGATCTAGAAGAGTTTTATGAGCATCTGAATCAGCTTCAGTTATCGAATTGCCGGAGAGATTTTGATCGAGCAGTTGAGGAATGGTACATCACAGAGTATGGAAGCGGGTATAACGGCGTCAATTATCATGACATTTTGTTTACGCTCGTAAAGGAAGCAGTCGTTCGATACCAATCGTCAAATCGGATAGCACTCATCCGGGATGTAACCAAGCTTCTAACTATGCCAAATGGATTCCTCGCTCGATGGCAAAATGGGCAGATACGTGAACGTCCCATCCCTACCTATTTTAAATACTTAATGAAGCTCGGAGTTCGTACACATGAAGATATTCAAACGTTGGTAGACATGTGGTTGGTAGAATACCCAAACGCATTTAATAAAAAGCAGCAGGAGCTATTTGCCAATCCACCGAGAAGAGGAAGACCTAACAACGTTGAGCTTGCTCTGTTAATCGAGCTAGCCATGAAAGTGAGACCAGAAATGACAGCTCAGGAACGAGAGCGGCTGCGCAAAATATACTATTATCACCGCAAGTCCCTCACTGTTCGAGAGATGGTTGAGAAATTTGAGAAATACATCGCCAGTAAAAATAAATCAAATGATTCCCAGGTGGGATAATCATGTTTCACCAAATGAGCCGTTTTGTCTCCAGGTTCCGTGATTTGGAGCAGCAGGAGTTTTCACAGTCTATTGAGGAAGAGCGGCAATGGAGAGTACTTAAAGAAAAGCTTGCTTCGCCACAAATAGTTGAGCAGCAGGAGTCGTATCAGCGTAAATGTATTGCCGTTATGAGTTTGTACGCACAGGCTGGGGCTAGTTTTCTTGCAAGTAACCTAGCGTATGCATGGTCAGGAATAGGCATTCCTGTTACCCTTTGCGAGTTGCCAAAAGTGACTTCCTATTATTATTTTGCACTTGATTTTGAACGTAGAGCTCGACAACAAGTAAGAGATTCTCCTACACCATTGCTCCTCATGCAGAATAATCATCTTCGCATCCAGATAGAACCCCCAGCACAACTTCAGCACGAATCTTCTCAAGCAGATACAGCCAACTGGTTACTACGAATTTGTAAGGATAGTCCCATTGTTGTTATCGATGTTTCTTCCTACTGGAATGATATCCACGCCAAACAAATTTTAGAGCATGCCGACGAAATATGGGTAGTTTTTGATGCCGATTTGGCTCGACTTACCCGTTTGTTTCTGGTAGAGCCAGTTCCTGCTTGGTGGAAGACAGAAAGAAGAAAAATAAAAATGATAGCAAACAAGTGGAATAGCCAATTGTCTCGGACAAGCATCATGAAAAAAGTAGAAGGAACGCTCTCCCTTTGGGATCAGCAGCCTGGAGCTACGCAGGTAACTAACATGATTCCGTTGATGGATGGAGAGAAAACAGCAATGGCCAGCGCCAAAGCTAATCTACTATTGGAGCTTTTCCCGGAGGAAGAAATTGAGTTTCAGTCATTGATTCATGCTTATAAAGGAAGGATGTTATGAAGAAGCAAACATTGCTTGTCATTTGCTTAATTTCGTTTCTGCTAGCAGGGTCGTCCTTTTATGCAGCGACTCAATATATTGATGCGATGGCTGCAGAAAAGCTGTTTGCCCCAGTTGTAAAGGTAGCTGCAGGGAAAGAAATATCAGCCTTCGAGCCAATTACACAAAATGACGTGATACTTGTACAGGAAGAGGTGGATGAAATTCTTCCAGGTTCAGCGCGTGATTTGGATACCGTTCTCGGGAAAAGGAGCACGCAGACTATATATGAAGGCGAGCAATTATTAGTGGAAAAGCTGACAGAATCGCAGCTTTTACCGGAAAAAGGGGAGGCACGCTATGAGTTCCCCCTACTATCCATTCATCCTTTAACGGAATTACGCAAAGGCGATCATGTGAAAATTTGGGTCAAATACAAGAGTCCCTCGGAGCTACAAGGCTATCCTGCACCACTACATTTTCGAAAATCCAATGATACGGCAGATTTGTTATTTGAAAGTCAGCTTGCAAGCGTGAGGGACAGTAATGGTATCGAGATCTATACATTAAAGCCGAGCTTGTTACCATCGCCTGATCAGATGGATTCTATCTTTCATGGATCGCGAGAAAAGCCGTTGCAGAATGGCGAAAAACGATATCGTGACTATCGGGTTCAGCCAACAGCACTACCTGCTTTTATCGGCTTTAATTTGACAGACGAGGAGTATGTGATACTTAGCGAGGCAATGTCATATGGGATGCTTCAGGTAGGACATATCATGGGTTCAAAGGAGCAAGCGTCATGAAAATTTTAGTTTGTTATCCGATGAAGTCACTAGCCAAGACGTATATGCCTGTATGCAGTGATGTGCTGGTAGCTGAGTCGGCGGAGGAGTTTTCACGGCTTGTGCAGCTTTATATGCCAGAAGCTTCCGTGATCTTTTCCGAAATGTTCAACTCTCCCGTTTGGGAATGGCTTCCGGCACTGACAGCACAGCTCCCGCCTAACTCACCGTTAATTATTGTTCCTCTCTATCGGGATCAGAAGATGATCGAGAAGGTAGCTGAAGAGTCCGGTCTAGAGCATGTATACCTGTTATCAGCCCATTTATCTCAAGAAGAAATACGCCATCAAATCAGTCTGATTCTAGGCTTCGTGCAAGAGTGTGCAGATATCGGATCGTCAAAAGAAAAAGGGCTCGTTTACGCTTTATTGAGCTACGGAGCTTCTGGTATTACTACCTTTTGTATTAATTATCCCGTCATACTAGCGAGGCAGCATCCTGAAAAGCGAATTGTCGTACTTGATATGAATGACGCTAAGCCGGATTTAACACGTTTCTTCAAACTGCAACAACATCAATTATCTTTGTTTCGTCCCGACTTTATCGATATACAAACAACTGTCAAGCGTAACTGGAGCAATGTCTGCAAACAGAGCGCGCACTTGCCTAATCTTTATTACGCACATGCTGCTAGCAAATGGAAGAGCTCTGAATTAAGCAATCTAATCAGTGTGTTTCGCATGCAATTTGACTATGTATACGTCGATTGGGGTTACTGCTTTCCTGAATCTGAGACTTTACAGAGGCTGCTTCATACCGTTGACCGCAATCTTTTATTTGTGAGAGCTGATCCCTTTAGTATCGATAATGCCAGAGAGTGGTTGTACAAATGGAGAGAAAGAGGAGTGAAATGCGAGGTTCTGCTCAGTCATTTAGATCCTGGGCAACCCTTTCGAATCGGAGAGGATGTTTCGGTTTACGGTGTAGTACCACGCATTTCGGAGAGCAGGCTCATGCAATCTCATCAGAGCTGCAGTGTATTAATAGAAGAGTTTTTCCCTCCCAGATCGTACATCAGCAGTTTGAAGGAAATTGCTAAGGCACAATACATGGATAAAAGTGCGGTGTTTTACTGATGAGAGGGATAGAACGAGAACAACCAGTTGGATTGGACATCCAAACCATCGAGGACATGAAACAAGCAGCAAGAGATTATTTAAATCATTTTGGCAAAACTCGAGAAGAGAAGCTAGAGATGCAACGAATTCTCGCTTTGGCAGAACAGGGAGACCGTGATAGTCACAATCATATTATTCTGCGTTTACAGCATTATTTTGAGGAAGTCCTCCAACGACCAGTAACCGAACAAATTTTGCCGCATGTCAACGGTTACGAAGGTCTTACCTTTTCTACTTACGGGTGGGGCATACTCGATGCCGTCCTCCATTTGTCTCCGTGGGTAGAGGAAGTGCGAATTTCTGCAAACCGCAACATTGCATACCTGGAGCAAGGAGTCAAAAAATCTCTCCCTTACACGCCAAGTTGGAAAGAGGTTGAAACCCTCCAACAAAAGTTGACCAATACAGCGGGTCTATCTTTTAACGAGAAAAAACCTAGATTGAGTGGATATTTACATTCACTAAAAGCGAGACTGACCATGTTCACTTTCCCTTATTCCAGAGTTCCGACTATTCTGGTAAGGCGATTTACAACGCCTACTTTTTCGCTCGACCAACTCCGTACACAGCAACAGCCAGCCTTTGACGAAAGAATTCAATGGTTAATGGAACAGCAAGTGTACGGACGCAGCAATGTACTGGTTATTGGACCGATGGCTGCAGGGAAAACAACGTTGATGATGTGTATGTTGAAGTTGAAGGACCCTCGGACAGAATATATCACGATATTTGAAAGTGAACACGAAATGCGATTTGGTGATATATGGACTGGGGAAGTGATTGAACTCCAAAACGTGGAGGAAATCGGCATTGAATTAGAGCATTGCTTCAAAGACATGTACCGATCAACCGCAAATACGATTTTGATTGGAGAAATTCGTGAGCCTATAGAAGCGTACCATTTTATAAATGCCGGGATCAGAGGGACGGACGCTACAATCGGAGCGATGCACGAACGATTTGCTCATAGAGCTTTACATGATTTGACCGATCTTGTCTATCAATACGGAGGGCGGAGTGTCGAGCTGACCCAGGAACGGATTAGCAGGGCAGTCAATTTTGTCAATTCGCTTACATACCGTAACAGTGGTCACCGTTTTATTGATGCCATTCATACAACGGAGTGGAATTCATCTTTTAACCGAGTCGAATCTATTCCCCTTGTAGGTCGCAACATGCAGACGGGAGCTTATGAATGGACGGGGAATCAACTGAGCCCACATTTAGTTGAATACATGTGTTACGTCGGTAAAGCAGACATGGAAGTGTTGAGAGAGCTACGTCTTACCGATATAGGCAGGCAGCTATGATTTACATGTTTCTTTTCCCAGTGTTTCTATGTCTCTTTTCTGGCTTTCTGTTTCTTGGCTTACACCTGTATAAGGGATGGAGAAGTCCACGTGTATTCTTCCCGCGTACAGTTGAGGTATGGAGAGAGAAATTTTTAAGGCATTCTACCCGGCGTATGATGTATGAACGCTTTGAGCGTTGGTGTCAAATCGTAGGAGGTACACCAGAAGGGTACTTATTACTATCCATGATTGGCGGGATAGCTGGATTCATCTCGGGTATTTTGCTAGGAAATATGATTGTATCCTTATCGCTTTTTCTGTTATTCCTCTTGCTACCAACACTGATTCTATACGCACGCTATACCGTACAAATGAATAAAAAAATCAGCTCATTCTGTCGTTTCGTAGAGTTGTTTGCCCGTTATTATAACAGTCGCAAAAACATCGTCCTTACCTTTCGCGAAATGATAGAGGAATGCCCCAAAGAGTTATTGCCTGACCTCCTCCTGCTGAACAATAGCCTTTCGGATGGGGGAAATTCGGTTGCGGCAGTGGAACAATTTGCGCAGAGACTAGACCATCCGTGGGCTTTTGATTTTGCAACGTATATTTCCAGCGGTTTGGAAGGAGAAACAGAAGATATTCAATCACCACTAAATCGATTAACGAATGAAATGTTTGTACAACAAGATGAAAAGCATGAGCGTGATAGTGAAATATACTCCATTTGGATCAGCCTACTTATCGTCATAGCGATTTGCATCTGTTTAGTTCCTTACAATCAAGGGTTGCTTCAGGATTCCTATCGTCTCTATTTCTACACACCAGATGGACAAGCCATATTAGCGATTGCGGCGACTGTGTGGACTTTTTCGATCCTATTGGCTTTTATTTGGGGAAGGAGATATCGCTAATGCCAATGCTAATCATGTATACCTACCTTGGATTAGGCGCTCTATTTGTTTTTAGTGCAGCGTTTATGATCGGGAAGTATTTGTTTCACAAGCAAAAGCCGAAGCTGTTTGTTTCTGGGGTGTGGTGGGAAAAGTGGGAGCAGGCACTCAAGCCTGACGAAGACGACAAATGGGAGCAGTTACTATCGCGAGCGGGAAGGCCTTTTGGATGGGGTAAACCGGAGTGGGTGTTTCTGCAATTGTTGACTGGAAGTACCGTTTGCATCCTGATTCTTATGTGGGTTATCGTGAGTCGAATGGAGTCATTCCCACTTCTGTCGATGTGCCTGGCATCTGCAGGGAGTTACATGCTGCCGTACATGGGTTTGAAGATGTGGGCAAATCACAGGGAGGATATGCTGAGCACAGATATCGCCAGATTTATCAATCGCTATGTGACCCTTCTAGAAAATCAGGTGCCCATTTACAATGCCATGGTAAAGGCAGCAAGACCGACTAGAAAGCTAAAGGAGTATATCCCTACTTTATCTGAGTGGAATAGAGACTCTAATGAAGCACTTGAGAGCTTTAAATGCAAAATCGGTGTCGACGACGGAATTATCCTCGTATCAAGTATGCGTACAATTGAGACGCTGAGCGAAGGACAAGTAAGTGCAACTATGCAACGAATGGAATGGGCAGTCGATCATCGAAGAATGTTTCGTCATCGAAAAAAGATAAAGTCTTTAGGGATTGGCTACACGGTCATTGTCTATCCAGCATTTTACATGGGGCTATTGGTAGCCATGTTTCCGTGGTATAAGCTGCTTACAGAAATACTGGATAAATATTTGACCTGAGGAGGAGCAATTCATGACGAAGCTATTATCTATCATCATGTGCATCGTTTTCTCTTTAGGAATAATCGTTTCTAGCCTGTCTGAAATAAACACATCGGTAGTGAGAGAAGATGGGCTGAGAGCTCGAGCAGTTGGATGGATCGACAAAGCCATACCTTAAATCACGTATGAGAAAAGGGGAAAATTGAGATGTCGAAAATGTTTTTTATATTTTTAGCATGTGTCATGGTGTTAGGGATCGGTGTAAGCAGTTATGGCAATGAGTTAAGCCCTGCGGCAAACGATTCTGCCGAGAGCATTAACCAATCCATCACATCGCTGAACTACGATACTCGAAATGAAAACATCAACTTTAGGATGCAAAACGGCACATCCTATACGTCGTCTAAGTGATGTTGCACATCCACGTACTTCTCATCATTTCGATTATGGTAGGGAGCTTGTGCGCGGTGCTTTGGAATCTCCAACCAGAGGAGCAGCTTAAACAGACACAACAAGAAAGGGTGTATCGAGCAGCGACGGTCATCTTCCATTAAAGAAGAGCTGGCGTTTCTAAAACGATGGTGAAAGCAAAAGTCTTTCTTATTTGTCTACTGGTCCTTCTATTGATCACTTCCGCACTGGGAGCTTACCACTTGTACGCAATGGAAAGGGCGATTGCCCGTGGAATCTATGCTGACTTACTGGATGATATGCAGGACATCGGGTACTTGGAGCCTACTTTAGCAGATTACTATCTACTGAAAATGAAAGAACTGGGTTGGGAAGTGACAGAGGATGCGTTTGCTGGGAGCTGGCCTCGAACTGAGAGCGAGCGAGCTCGCAAAGAGCGGCAGGAGGCGATTACCTTGTCGGTTATCATCCAGCCTTCAAAAGTGACCCAATGGCTGCACAAATTTGTGGAGGGGGATACATCCTTTTCCTTTACGGGAAGCAGGCCGTCCGAATACTTTGATCCAGGGTGGTAGTGCATGAATAAAATGATTAGCATATTGGCTGTAATGGCTATTGTTTTGCCTTTGACGGTGGGCTTGCTTCTCACGGGTCCGCAAAATCTCCTTTCGGCATGCACGCAGTTTTTCGGTGATTTGCTCGCTGAAGTAACGCGTTTTGGTACAGGCTAATGGGTCAATTAATCGCTGTGATTCTAAACATTATGGTTATGCTATTCGTTCCATTAGGACTTTTACAGGTACATACAGTCGTTCAGGCCAGAAACGAATTATTGGAAGTGAGCGCGGCCGCCACGAAATACGTCAGCAACCACGGGGGGACAAGTGAAGCCAACTTGGAACAAGAGGTTCGGGCGTTGATCGCTCGGGAGCTGAGGGAGAAAAAGTTTTCCGTTCCAGATCAGGACCTGTCTGTCAGTGTCACTCGCACTCGATCACTTGATCCCGTCCTATGGAGCCACGAAGATGAATTTGTCGTGGAGCTGGCAATTCCATACCCCCGCTTTACCTCATGGATTCCAATGCCGGCTGATTCCTTGCAAGTTCAAAGAATAGGTACAGTTAACATCATGGACTACGATCTGTAAAAGCTCCTGTTAGGAGGCTATCGTTACGGGTATAAACATCTTATCCATTTCTACGATGCTGTTCTTTTTGCTGGTAGGTATGTTTATTGTAGATGCAGACATCGCCATGCAGAAAAAAACAGAAGTGAAGATACTCCTGGAGTTGTCTAATCATCACGCCACCTTTGCTGTTGATCCTATATTGAAAACAGAGGGTGTGATTGATCTGCTCGAAGACGAGGCTCTTGAACGTTTTGATGAAAGAATGTACGAGAATGGTGGCTACCGTCGTGAGCAAGCCATGTTCGTCCCTCAAGCAGACAGTGTGACTACTGATCCCATGCCTTTCTCACGCTATTATGTAGATTTCCGTTCGTGGCGCAATGATCTCCAATTACGCCTACAGTACAATGGGACAACACTCGTGACAGAGCGGGCAACGAAAGGACCTGCTCGTCCGGGAGGTGGCATGCTGCAGATTACCGTCGTAACTGAGGATGGGGAGGAACTGCAGCTCGCACCGAAGACAATGGTCGGTCCATCCCATGTCGTAGTTGCTTACATCGACGAGCGACCGTTTCTGCCGATGCTGCCGTCGCATTCGTTTCCAGTCGTATCTGTAGAGGAGTTGAAAGATTAATCAGACTTATTTGCAAATTTCAAATTCTTTTGGTACTATGTAGGAAAGTGCTTACCCAGCTTGCGATTGTGAGGAAGTCGCTCTCCAAACATCCCGTTCGCCGGTCCGTTAAGCATAGTAAAAGCGGGGTTATTGATTTGTTTGATAAAGATACCATTTATATCGTAGGCGATGCACAGTCCTCCTCGAACAATCCGATTACACAGCAATTCAGTGCTTTTTTTGTCGGATTGGTTGTCGATACTTCCAACGACAAGATCGTAGATGCGGCCTGTTCCTCCACGGTCCAATTGACGTCTGATTTTGCTCGGTCGATCTTTATCGGTCATTCGATTATGGCGTCGGAGGAAATTGGCGAAGAGATTCGCTTTCGGTATTTTGGATCTTCCCAAAAAACATTGATCGCAGCGTTTAAGGACGCGCAAAAGAAGTACAAACAAGCAGTTTCCACGAGAAATAAAGCCACAGTCACCAAATGAATACACCCGCTGCTTTATTTATTCGTATGCACGGCATACACGTAAGTAAAACCCAGCAAATGCCATGATTGCGTGCATTTGCTGGGTTTTTTGCTTATGAGGAGAGTTCAGTCACTGCCATCAACATGGTCTTACGGATTTTTGATGAAAAGGAGGAGAGTCCTTGCTATCTTTTGTCTTGCGCAGATTTATCTCCATGATCGTGACGTTATGGCTCATCATTACCCTCACCTTTTTCCTGATGCATGCCGTTCCAGGATCTCCTTTTGAAAAAGAAGGAAAGGCATTAAACGAAGCAGTTGCTGCCAATCTCAATGCCTACTACAACCTGGATAAGCCACTACTCGTCCAATACGGGCTGTACTTGCAAAAGCTGGTGCAGTTTGACCTTGGGCCATCGATTGCCAACAGCTCGGATACGGTCAACAAAATGATCGCCCGTGGATTCCCCGTTTCTTTTCAACTCGGTCTGATTTCTGTCGTCTTTGCGATTGTCGCTGGTATCGCGCTCGGTGTGATCGCCGCGCTACGACATAACCGTCTCATTGATTACCTTGCCATGATTATTGCCGTTATCGGAATATCTGTTCCCAGCTTTGTTGTCGCTTCCTTATTAATCAAATATTTGGCGGTCGAATGGAAGCTGTTGCCGACCGCAACGTGGGGTACTTGGCAGCATGTGATTATGCCAGCGCTTGCATTGGCATTTGGTCCGATTGCGATTATCGCTCGTTTGACCCGTACCAACATGCTAGAAGTGTTGACCCAGGAATATATTGAAACCGCTCGTGCAAAAGGGCTGTCTCCGGCGACAATCGTGTTGAAGCACGCACTGCGTAATGCGATTTTGCCTGTCGTCACGCTTTTAGGCGCACTGATTGCCAACGTTTTAACGGGAAGCTTTGTGATCGAAAAAATATTTGCGATTCCTGGGATGGGGAAATATTTCGTCGCTGGCATTAATAACCGTGACTATTCCGTCATTATGGGAACGACCGTTTTCTATAGCGCACTCTTGATCTTCCTGATGTTTGTCGTCGATGTCCTGTACGGCATCATTGATCCGCGAATTAAGCTACATCGAAAGGAGAGCGAAGGATGATCGTTTCTGATGATTTATTTATCCCCATGCGCAAAGACAGCCTCAATGCGGAAGCGATTGTGCGACCTCAACTGACGTTTTGGCAAGAAGCTTGGCTTCGTCTGAGAGGAAACAAGCTGGCTCTGATGGGGTTGGTGGTTATTATCTTGCTTGGGGTTATGGCTACAATTGGACCGATGATCTCTGGTCATGAATACGCCAAACAGTCGATTGTTATGAAAAACAAACCGCCATCGGAAGCGAACTGGTTCGGGACTGATGATTTTGGCCGCGATGTGTTCACGCGTGTTTGGTATGGTGCGCGCATTTCCCTGTTTGTCGGTTTGACGGCAGCCCTTATCGATTTTTTCATTGGTGTCTTGTATGGAGGAATTGCCGGATATTTGGGCGGGCGAATCGATAATATCATGATGCGCTTCGTCGACATTTTGTACGGACTTCCTTATTTGTTGGTGGTGATTTTGCTGATGGTCGTCATGGGGCCGGGACTTTTAACCATTATTATCGCCTTAAGTGCGACCGGTTGGATCGGGATGGCCCGGACTGTACGCGGTCAGGTCCTGCAAATGAAAAACTCGGAGTACGTACTGGCAGCAAAAACAATGGGGGCAAAGCCTTTCTACATCATTCGCAAGCACCTGCTGCCCAACACAATTGGCATCATCATTGTCTATGTCACGTTATCTGTTCCTTCTGCGATTTTCGCAGAGGCGTTTCTAAGCTTCCTCGGTCTGGGTATTCAGGCGCCAATGGCTAGCTGGGGTGTGATGGCGAACGATGGACTCCCCACCATTTTGTCCGGTCATTGGTGGCGGCTCTTTTTCCCTGCTTTCCTCATCTCGCTGACGATGCTCGCGTTCAACGTGCTCGGTGATGGTTTGCGCGATGCATTCGATCCGAAGTCAAGGAGGTAGGCAACATGGATAAAACGGAAAAGCTGCTGGAAGTCAGTGGGCTTCGGGTCACATTCAAGACGCATGGTGGTGAAGTAAACGCCGTTCGGGACGTCAACTTTACCTTGAACAAAGGGGAGACACTAGCGATTGTCGGTGAATCCGGATGTGGGAAAAGCGTGACTGCAAGGAGCATTATGCGACTGATCCCGGAGCATATCGGAAAAATCGCGGGTGGAAGCATTCATTTTAAAGGGCAGGACCTGGCAAAGCTGCCGGAAAAGCAAATGCGCGAGCTACGTGGGAAAGAAATTTCCATGATCTTTCAAGACGCGATGACGTCACTCAATCCGACCATCACCATTGGTGAGCAGATTATGGAGGGAATCATTCGCCATCAAAAGGTCGCCAGAAGTGAAGCTAAGCGGCAAGCGATTGAAATTCTCACCTTGGTCGGAATCGCCAATCCAGAAAGTCGTCTCAAGCAGTACCTCCATCAGTTCAGTGGTGGGATGCGCCAACGGATCATGATTGCGATTGCGCTTGTCTGTAAGCCATCCATTCTGATTGCGGATGAGCCCACGACAGCGTTGGATGTAACGATTCAGGCGCAAATCATCGAGCTGTTCAAAAGTATTCAGCAAAAGACGGGAGTCTCGATCATTATTATCACGCATGATTTGGGAGTCGTCGCCAAGATTGCGGATCGGGTCAACGTTATGTATGCCGGAAAAGTGGTAGAGTCCGGGCCAGTTCGTGACATTTTTTACAATCCGCAGCATCCGTACACCAAAGGTTTGCTGGCGTCGATGCCCCGTTTGGATGCGGATCGCTCTATTCCGTTGAGTCCTATACCCGGAACACCCCCGGATTTGTTCAGCCCGCCAATTGGCTGTGCATTCGCTGCGCGCTGTGATTACGCGTTGGAAGTATGCCGGAATTACCAGCCTGCCCAGACCCATGTCCATAGCAAACACGCGGTTTCCTGTTGGTTGCAGGACCCACGGGCGAAGAAGGTGCTGGCGTCGATGCAACCGCCAACGGGGACCTGATTCATGGCTGTCGAAGGCAATGCATTCGTGTAAAAGAGGGTGTCGTCCGACGGCGCTATCCTTTTACGTCATACAAAAACAAAAAAATAAGGGGGAAGAAACAGTGAAAAAACTATCAACATTGCTGCTGACGGCTACGCTGGGTGTGTCCATGCTCATGGCTGGATGTACATCGGGTCAACCAGCTGCACCGAGTGAGCCTGCACCAGGCAACACGGCTCAGCCAAACGCTCCGACGCCGGGCGATCAAGCGGCAAAGCTCCTGTTGCTGAATAATATCAAGGAACCGACGTCATTGGACCCGCCGATTGGTTTCGATGAGCCGTCCTATAACATTTTGAACAATCTAATGGAAGGCTTGACTCGCCTTGACGAAAATCAAAAGCCCCAACCAGCGGCCGCTTCCGAATGGAAAATCTCCGTGGATGGAAAAACCTACACCTTTACCCTGCGTGACAATAAGTGGTCCAATGGTGAGCCGGTAAAGGCTCAGGACTTCGAATTCGCGTGGAAACGCATGCTTGATCCTGCACTGGCATCTCCGGCAGCATCCCTCGCGTACATTATTGAGGGTGCGGAGGCATATAACAGCGGGAAAGGACCGGCGGATGGCGTAAAAGTAAAAGCCGTGGACGACAAAACCTTAGAGGTCGTGCTCGCTCAACCAGCTTCCTGGACGCTCCTGTTGGCATCCAACCCAGCATTCTTCCCTGTACACAAAGCAACTGTAGAAAAAGATCCGAAATGGGCAGCAGAAGCAGCAAGCTTTGTTGGAAACGGACCGTTCAAGCTGACAGAGTGGGCGCATGACAGTGAACTGAAAATAATGAAGAGCGATACGTACTGGGATGCAGCAAATGTAACGCTGTCTGGTGCCGTTTGGAAAATGATTGATGACGAGAATACCGAGTATCAAATGTTTACGAACGAAGAGCTGCACAGAACGACAACCGTTCCTGCAGACATGGCAGACCAATTGTTCAAAGAAGGCAAAGTATTCGTGCGTGATGGAGCAGGTACAGAGTTCTATCGTTTCAATGTAACGAAGGAGCCATTTGATAACGCCAATATTCGTAAAGCCTTTAGCTTGGCGATTGACCGTAAGACACTGGTCGACCTAGTGCTGATGCGTCAGCAAAAACCGGGAACAGGCTTCGTATCTTTCGGCTTGCCTGATGCCAACGGTGAAGGACAATTCCGTGAAGTGGGCGGAGAATTGGTGAAGTTCAACCCAGATGAAGCGAAGAAGCTCCTGGAACAAGGAATCAAAGAAAAAGGCTACACAAAGCTGCCAGAGGTTACACTCACGTACCGCAGCGGAACGGCTAACGAAAAAACGGCACAAGCCGCGCAAGAAATGTGGAAGCAGACGCTGGGCGTCGATGTGAAGCTGCAAAAGGTAGAAGGAAAAGTTTTGACGGATATGCAAAAGCAATTGCAGTATCAAATTGCTCGTTCTTCCTGGTTACCTGACTTCGGTGATGCGATCAACTTCCTCGATATTTTCCAATCGAAGGCAGCAAGCAATCGTACGGGCTGGAGCAATGCGCAATTCGACAAGCTGATCCAAGACGCATATAAGGAGCCAGACGATGCAAAACGTCTGAAGCTACTGCATGACGCAGAAAAACTATTGTTGGATGAAGCGCCAATCGCACCGCTGTATTTCTACAACACTTCCTTGCTCTCAAGCGACAAGGCGAGTGGCGTACAAAGCTCTTCACTGAGCTACACAGACCTGAGAAAAGCTGTCGTGAAGTAAGAAAGGGTGAGTTGGGAGAAGTCATTTCTGGCCGATGGAATGACTCTCCCCCCTTTTTTGCTAGAATTTTTAATAGTGCTATAATTTGGTATGTCTATTAGAAAAAACAGCAAGAAAAAGCACGAGTGCTGGAGAAGATGGAGGAAAACATGATTATTCAAGCCATCGAAGTAAAACGAATATCTGTTCCATTGAAAAAGCCTTTTAAAACAGCTTTACGTACGGTGCATAGTCTGGAATCGATTCTGGTGAAAATCACCTGCGACAACGGTATGGTCGGGTGGGGCGAAGCTTCGGCTACTGTCGTCATTACCGGAGACAGCATCGAGAGCATCGAGTCGGCGATTATGAATACGATGAGACCTCAGCTCATCGGCTTGAATTTGCTTGCCTATGAACGAGTTTTCCAAACCTTGCATCAATCCATGGTAGGAAATACGAGTGCGAAGGCAGCGGTAGATATTGCGTTGTACGACCTTATTTCTCAGTGCGCAGGAATGCCGTTGTATCAATTCTTAGGCGGCTACCGTGACCAATTGGAGACTGACTATACCGTTAGCGTGAACTCCCCGAAAGAAATGGGCGAGGATGCGGCTGCCTATCTCAAGCAAGGCTTTCACGTACTGAAAATCAAGGTTGGCAAGGACAATATCGAGGATGACATTTTGCGTATCCAGGAAATTCGCAAATCCGTTGGCGATCAGGTGAAGATTCGTCTTGATGCCAACCAAGGATGGAATGTAAAAGAAGCGGTGCAATCCATTCGCAAAATGGAGGACATGGGTCTTGGCATCGAACTCATTGAGCAGCCTGTAAAAGCACATGATTTGGAAGGCTTGAAGCGGGTAACAGATTCAGTGGATACGCCAATCATGGCTGACGAGAGTGTGTTTTCACCAGCGCAGGCCCTGCAGGTTTTGCAAAACCGTGCGGCTGACATGATTAATATCAAGCTGATGAAGGCTGGCGGCATTTACAAAGCACAATTGATCAACCAATTGGCTGAAGAGTACGGTATTCCATGCATGGTTGGCAGCATGATCGAATCTCGTCTGGCTGTATCAGCAGCAGCTCATTTTGCGGCCAGCAAGAAGAACATCACGCGTTTTGATTTTGATGCTCCGTTGATGCTTTTGCACGATGGCATAGAAGGTGGCGTAACATACGAAGGTCGCTTGATGCGCATGCCAGAAGAGTCTGGACTCGGTATTCGTTCCGTCAGCCTGTGGGAGGGGGAGAACTAAGATGAAATCTGCCATTGTTTCTGTCTCTGTTGCCACTGTGTGGACCAAGCCGGAGTCGCCGCGTGATATTGACCAAGTAGCGCTCCAATCCCTAGTAGATGCACGAAGCTGGCTCGCTTCCCTTACTGTGGAGGAGAAGCTTGGTTTTTACGACAATAACGCGATTCAAACACAAGCCCTGTACGGTACGCGCGTAGAGGTAGTCGAGGAGCAAGGGGATTGGTCACAGATTCTAATTCCTGATCAGACTACGAACAAAAACGCAACTGGCTATCCGGGCTGGGTCCCGTCTCGCCAGCTAGCGCCGTGGTCAGATGCTTTTGAGGTACAGCAAGGCCAAAAACTGGCGATGGTCACGGCGGCGTTTACCCGTCTACATAAACCTGACCAAAAGCCGGACATGGAGCTTGCCTTCTTGACCAAACTGCCGCTGATCGAGGAAACCGCAGACTGGGTAACGGTAGCGACACCGAACGGCACAGGACTTTTGCCAAAAGCAGATGTACAAATCATAAAAGCAAACGAGCCCATCGAGCTTTCCGGAAATCGTGGAGAGGCAATCGTAGAAGCGGGCAAACGATTCCTCGACCTGCATTATTTATGGGGAGGCATGTCCTCTTACGGGTATGACTGCTCAGGGTTTGCGTACAACATGCACCGTTCTGTCGGTCTCCAGATTCCGCGTGATGCATCTGATCAGGCAAAAGCCGGACAGCTTGTTGAAAAAGAAGCTTTGCTTCCGGGCGATCTGCTGTTTTTTGCCCATGAAGAGGGGAAAGGCAGAGTTCATCACGTGGGCATTTACATGGGGAATGGTGAAATGATTCATTCTCCGGATTCGCGAAGTGTCATCGAGATCGTCAAGCTGGATGGCTACAAGCTCGAAAAGGAACATTGCGTCTCTAGACGATACTGGTAAACGGATAACGGGGAGGAGTGGCCAGATGCAACGAAAGAAGCTGATCCAGGTAAAGAACCTGACAAAAACCTTTACGTTGGGTAAAGGGCTCTCACTTACGGCAGCTGACAATGTTTCCTTCGATATATACGAGGGGGAAACGTTTGGACTGGTAGGGGAATCTGGCTGCGGCAAATCGACCACGGGCCGTACAATCATTGGATTGTATCAACCGACGACAGGTGAGGTCATTTTTGACGGGCAAAACGTCCATCAGGCATCATCTGCTGAGCGGAGCAAGCTGACACGCCATATGCAAATGATTTTTCAGGACCCGTATGCTTCTCTTAACCCCCGAATGAACATCGCGGAAATCATTTCGGAGGGTCTGTATCTGAACGGGCTATATAAAGGGAAGGAACGGATGAATCGAGTGATTGAGCTGTTGGAGATGGTTGGTTTGCAGAAAGAGCATGCCAACCGTTTCCCGCACGAGTTCAGTGGTGGTCAGCGACAGCGGATAGGCATTGCTCGGGCGCTTGCCGTCAATCCTACCTTCATCATTGCCGATGAGCCGATTTCGGCACTTGATGTTTCGGTTCAGGCACAGGTTGTTAACTTAATGAAGAAATTACAGCAGGAACAAAAGCTGACGTACTTGTTTATCGCGCATGATTTGGCGATGGTCAAGCACATCAGTGACCGTATTGGCGTCATGTACCTAGGCAATATGGTCGAGATGACTGCCAGTGAAATTCTTTACGAATCACCGAAGCATCCTTACACGCAGGCGTTGTTGTCGGCTATTCCTGTCCCTGACCCTGATTTGGAGAAAAGCCGTGAGCGCACCATTATCGAAGGAGACGTTCCGAGCCCGATCAATCCACCTAGCGGATGTGTGTTCCGTACGCGCTGTCCAGTAGCCAAAGCCGTATGCGCCGAAAAGAAGCCTATCTGGCAGGAAGTGGACACCAACCACTTCGTCGCCTGTCACTTGTATCAGTAGTTCTTGATTTTATCAGAAGATTCAACATTATCTTTTTGCCATCCTTCGTTAATGGGGATGGCATTTTCTTCATAAACTTCTAACTATATACTATGAAAGGGCTTTCATCAACTATTCGGAGAGGAGAACTGTTAATATTCTGTTAACTAGCAGGAATCGAACAGGTTTTGTCGAAATACGGATACAGTAAAACATTCCGTGACTCACCTACTTCATCGTGATCTTCCATTCCAGAGAAGTGAGGGTTGCATATGACTCTGAGTACCTCCTCGTTCCATTCAACTCCCCGTCGTTGGCGGGAAGTGGAGACACAGTTGGGAATTGTTGTCCCTAGATCGCTTCGGTCGGACACTTCTGCTCTACTGTTTTTGGAAAGCGTCGCTGCAACACCCATGTTGGACAAAGAAGAAGAGCTTGCTTGCCTGATTCGCTATCAAAGGGATGGCGATCTTGAAGCACGTGAAACGATTGTGCGCGCCTATTTACGATACGTAGTTAGTACCGCTTTGCGCCATTTGAAAAGAGGGATGCCGTTCCTGGATTTGATTCAGGAGGGCACGATAGGTTTGTTTACCGCGATTGACAAATTTGATGTGGGACGTGGCGTGCGTCTCTATCATTACTCACACTGGTGGATTTCTCAAGCGATCACCCGTGCCATCAACGACAAAGCAACTTTGATTCGCATTCCTGTCCACATGCATGAGCAAATTCGCCAGTATCAGAAGCAAGTACTACATCTTGTCCATGCCTTGAACCGGACGCCAGATCGGCAGGAGATTGCCGTACTCTTGGATATCCCATTAGAAAAGGTGGAGGCCATCGAACTGGCTTTAATGATGAAGATGGAATCCATCGACGCTGAACTGGATAGTGAGAAATGGCAGGCTTGGCATGAAGACGAGAGCTTGAGCTACGCAGAAATCATGGATGATGGGTTGTCCTCGCTGGATGACTGGATTGAAAAAGTGGACCTTCGCTCGCAAATGCGCGCAGCGTTGGAGCGACTTAGTCCCCGCGCCCAAGAAATTATCTCCATGCGTTATGGTCTCTATGATGATCAAGTGTATACGCTGGAGGAAGTGGGGAAAATGTTTGGTCTTACCCGCGAGCGTATTCGCCAAATTGAAGCGACGACAATTGACCGATTGCGAACGCAAAAAGCTTCACACGTATTAAAAGATTATTTAACCTAACATAGGATTTGGTTATTTCGGCCCCTCTTCGTACAGAGGGGCTTTTTCTGTCAGAAATATGATCGAATTCGCAAAGTGTCAGACTCACAGCGGGAGAAGCGTAGTCTTTTTCTCCTTGTGGTAAACTGGTAAGATAGCTTCATGATTTTTTCGCTATGTAAAGAGGTAGCTTGAAAAGGAGGATCGCTACATGGGCGATTATATGATAAGAGCAACTGGTTTTAATGGGCATGTTCGTGCATTTGCCGCACGCACGACAGAATCTGTCGAAGATATGCGTCGTCGTCATGATATGTGGAATACAGCGACAGCAGCAGCGGGACGTACGCTGACCATTACCTTGATGATGGGGGCGATGTTAAAAGGAAACGAGAGCCTCCATGTCAAAGTAAAAGGGGGCGGACCAATCGGGCAGATCATGGCGGAAGCAAACGCACATGGTGAAGGAATCGCATATGTATCCAACCCACACGTACACTTTGAGCTAAACGATAAAGGCAAGCTCGATGTAGCGCGTGCAGTGGGAACAGACGGGTTTGTGTACGTAACAAAAGATCTCGGTCTCAAGGAGCCGTATCAAGGCAGTGCGCCGATCGTCTCTGGAGAGATTGGGGAAGACTTCACCTATTATTTTGTGATGTCCGAGCAAACGCCTTCAGCAGTAGGTGTGGGTGTACTGGTTAATCCTGAAGACCGTTCTGTTTTGGCTGCGGGTGGATTCATTCTTCAACTGTTGCCGAATACACCTGAAGAGGTTGTGGCAGCAATTGAAGAGCGCTTGGGACAGCTTCCACAGGTTTCTCGCATGATTGGCGAAGGTTTGACTCCTGAAGAGATTTTGGCCCGCGTATTGGATGAGCCAAAAATCCTGAGCCGCACGGAGATTCAATTTAGCTGCAAATGTACAGCGGATAAGGTTGTTCAGGCACTGATCAGCATGGGACGCGAAGAAATGGAAGGTCTGATTGAGGAACAGGGCGAAGCAGAAGTACACTGTCATTTCTGTAATGAACGTTACCATTATGACAGATCCGCGTTGGAAGACATCCTGAAAGACATGTAAGCGCGGCGTCAAGTAGGGGAGTGTTGGCATGACCAACGTAAAAGGGTTGTGGGCATTCATTGGGGCGCTTGTATTGTTGCTGCTTGCCGTTACCTGGGCATGGTTCCAGGCATCAGGCAAGCTGCAGCCTGCCGCCATCGTGGGGGATCAGACGATTAGCAACGACGAGTATGTAACGGCGCTGAAACAAAAGTTCGGTAAGCAAGTGCTAAACGACATGATTAATCGGGAAGTCGTTTTTCAAGAGGCGAAGCGATCTGGCATCACGGTTGATCCGAAGCAGCTAGAGCAAGAGCTTTCCCAGATTCGCGACAGTTACGGCAGTCGGACAGACAGCGAGTTTGAGGCTGCGTTGTTAAAACAAGCGGGAACGACCGTGGAAGCCCTGAAGCAGGAGATTTCCTACCAAATCCTGCTGCAAACCCTGGCAACGAAGGACATGACCATCAAGGATGAAGAAGTACTAAACGTCTACAATAGCCGAGCTGACCGCTATACCCGACCGATGCAAATGCATGTAGGACAAATCGTCGTGGCTTCCCAAAAAGAAGCGGAACAAGTGCTGACTGATTTAAAAAACGGGGCCGACTTTCAGACGATTGCCAAAGAGCGTTCGATTGATGAGGATACAGCTGTGAACGGCGGCGATGTAGGCTGGGTTTCCATTAAGGATAATCGATTGCCTGACGAGGCGAAGCCCATTGTAGAAAAGCTGGAGAAAAGCAAATATAGTGAAGCGATCAAAATAGAAGAACAATACGTCATTTATCAACTGACAGAGCGCAAGGAAGCCAGTCAACGGACGTTTGAAGAGGTAAAAGATGAGCTGCGCCGAGAAATCGCATTTGCCCAGGTCGAATCACTGGATGTCGTGCTGGAGCGATTGCAAAAATCGGTAGGGGTCCAGATTCCTGGGCAAATGCCTCATTGACCAAATAGGCTACCGTTGATATAATTATGTCAATAAATCCTAGCGTTTTACTCGGTTATTGAAAATAGGAGGGGCAGAACATATGCGCGTGGCTAATTCCATTACCGAATTGATCGGATTTACTCCGCTTGTGAAGCTGAATCGTGTTGTCACTGAAGATATTGCAGACATTTACTTGAAGCTGGAGTTCTTCAACCCGGGCAGCAGTGTAAAAGACCGAATTGCGTTGTCGATGATTGAGGCAGCAGAGGCAGATGGAAGTCTGAAACCGGGTGATACCATCATTGAACCTACGAGCGGAAATACCGGTATTGGACTCGCGATGGTTGCTGCTGCAAAAGGATATCGTGCTATTCTGGTCATGCCAGAGACGATGAGTATGGAGCGACGCAACTTGTTGCGTGCGTATGGTGCGGAGCTGATTCTCACACCAGGCAGCGAAGGGATGGGCGGAGCGATTCGCAAAGCAGAAGAGCTGGCGAAAGAAGATAGCTCGTATTTCATTCCGCAGCAATTTAAAAACCTGGCAAACCCGGCCATTCACCGTGAGACAACGGCTCGTGAGCTGTTGGACCAAGCGAAGGAAATCGGCGGCGTAGATGCGTTTATTTCCGGTATCGGTACAGGTGGAACGATTACGGGTGTAGGGCAGGTTCTTCGTGAACACTATCCGAAAGTACAAATCGTGGCTGTAGAGCCTGCGGCTTCGTCAGTTTTGTCTGGCGGCAAACCAGGTCCACATAAGATCCAAGGTATCGGGGCTGGCTTTGTGCCGGATATTCTTGATACACAAATTTACGACGAGATCATTAAGGTAGAAAACGAGGACGCTTTTGAAACTGCACGTCGTGTGGCTCGTCAGGAAGGCATTCTCGGCGGGATTTCTTCAGGAGCAGCGATCCATGCGGCTCTGCAAGTAGCAGCGAAGCTCGGCAAAGGCAAAAAAGTGATCGTTGTCATTCCTTCGAATGGGGAGCGTTATTTGTCCACGCCTCTGTATCAGTTCGAAGATTAATTGTAAAAAGATACCGCAAGACCACGGGGCGCCACGATGGCGACGTGGTCTTTTCTTTTTGTGTCAGGCAACTATATAATGAACGGATAAATAGTGAAAACCGGAGCGTGAAGAGGAAGAATGTTCCCTACCTTTGCTGATTGCCAGACGTATGCCTTATCTTATTCGTTGGTTCCCCTAGCCCTGCGTAGACCGTGGTCTTCGACGATTGATCCGTGGCAGGTGCTCACAAAACTACAGCCTTCTCTGCAAAATGCTGTCCTGCTGGAAAGTGGACGAGCTGGGCGGTATACCTTTTTGGCATATGAGCCTATCGCTACGCTGCGCAGCCAGCGAGGAGAAACCATCGTTTCGTACCCGGAAGGGAAAATCGAGAGCATAGAAACTCACAACCCATTGAATGCTTTACGAGAGCTGCTCTCTCGTTACTGTACGCCTGCACTTCCAAGTCTGCCAGATTTTTCCGGAGGCGCGGTAGGTTATATCAGCTATGAGATGAACCGCTTTTTTGAGCCTAGCTTGCCACAGATAGCGACTGACGACTTACAGTTGCCAGACCTGTATGTTATGATAATGCAAGACCTTCTTGTCTTTGATCATGAGACCCGAGAGATCATTTGCCTGACGCATTTGAGCGCGGACAATTTGAGCGAAGAGAGCTATCGACAAGCAGCACTCCAGCTGGAAAAACGCATGGACTCGATTGCTTCATTGGCAATGGATCGCGATGAGACAGATTGGGAAGCTTTGCGAAAAAGACCGCTTGCCAAGCTAGTGCCAGCGTCTGTATCCTTTGCCAAAGACCAATTCGAGGATGCCGTTCGTCGCGTGCAGGAGTACATCGCCCAAGGGGATGTTTTTCAGGTCAATCTGTCGGTACGGCAAAGCAAGCCGGTGCAGGTGACTGCCCCAGAAGTGTACGATGTGCTTCGCAAGCTGAATCCGTCTCCGTATATGGGCTATCTGAGCTTCCCTGAATTTCAATTGGTTAGTGCCTCGCCAGAGTTACTTGTAAAGGTAAAAGGCAAGGAAGTGCATACGCGTCCGATCGCCGGTACACGTCCACGTGGTTTAACGGACGAGCAAGACGATGCCTTGGCACGTGAGCTGATTGATAATGAAAAGGAACGTGCAGAGCATGTCATGCTGGTTGATCTGGAACGCAATGACATGGGTCGTGTCTGTCGCTTTGGCAGTGTGGAGGTTAGCGAATTCATGGTTGTGGAGAAATATTCCCACGTCATGCATATCGTCTCTCACGTTAAAGGAGAGCTGGCAGCAGGCAAGGATGCGCTTGATGCGATTGAAGCGACTTTTCCGGGAGGTACTATCACCGGAGCACCAAAAGTTCGCACGATGGAAATCATCGAAGAGCTGGAGCCAGTCAAGCGAGGCGTCTATACGGGATCAATCGGCTGGTTTGGCTTCAATGGTGATATCGAGGTCAACATTGCCATCCGCACGATGGTGATCAAGGATGGCGTAGCTCATGTCCAGGCTGGAGCGGGTATCGTGATTGACTCAGTTCCAGAGGCCGAATATGCCGAGTCATTGAAAAAGGCAGAAGCGTTGTGGAAAGCGCTTGAGTTGAGCGAGCAGAGAATGATGAGTTGAGAGGAGACGAGTGTACGATGATTTTGATGATTGATAACTACGATTCCTTTACCTACAATTTGGTGCAGTATGTGGGAGAGCTTGGGGAAGAGCTCCAAGTGTATCGCAACGACAAGATTACGTTGGAAGAAATTGAGCGACTGGCACCTGATTATTTGATGGTGTCTCCAGGACCGTGCACGCCAAATGAAGCGGGGATCAGCATGGATGTGATCCGCCATTTTGCCGGAAAAATTCCGATTATGGGTGTTTGCTTGGGCCATCAGTCCATTGGGCAAGTGTTTGGTGGAAAAGTCATTCGGGCCGAGCGCTTGATGCACGGAAAAACGTCGGAAGTTTTCCATGATGGCAAAACTATCTTTCAGGACATCCCGTCCCCTTTTACAGCGGCACGTTACCATTCCTTGATTATTGAGGAAGCGTCGATTCCGAGAGAGCTGGAAGTAACCGCTCGGACAGCCGAAGGTGAAATTATGGCTGTGCGCCATCGAGAGTACCCAATCGAAGGGGTCCAGTTCCACCCTGAATCGATCATTACGGAGCACGGCAAACAATTGCTAAAGAACTTCCTTACTGCATACGCGCGCCATACGACAGGTTAACACATAGATACGACAGGAAAACCGCCTTTTTTCGAGGGCGGTTTTTTGCTTTCATCGACAAATGTAAATCTATCTTTACTATTTCCTTAAACTTCTTTACATTGCCCACGTCATTTCTCAATATTGGAAGATTACAATCAAGCTGAAATTAAATAATAATTCATTTCTTAGGAGGTACATGATGTTCCGTACATTCCCCAAAAAACTCGTTCCAGTGGCAGTAATCTCCTCGCTGGCTTTTACAGCGTTCTTCGGTCCTACTACAGGTCTTGTACAAGCAGCAGAAAATAATAACAACGCAAAAGTGAAAAATGTAATCTTCTTGATCGGTGACGGGATGGGTACTGCTTACACAACCGCACATCGTTACATGAAGGACGACCCTTCGACTCCACTGATGGAGCCGACAGAATTCGATAAATATTTGGTCGGTGCACAAATGACGTACGCAGAAGACCACAAGCAAAATATTACAGACTCCGCATCTGCTGCTACAGCGATGTCTTCTGGTAAAAAAACATACAATAATGCGATTGCGGTAGACAACGACAAATCAGAAGTAGAAACCGTACTCGAGCGCGCGAAAAAAGTAGGCAAATCTACTGGCTTGGTAGCGACCTCCGAAATTACTCATGCTACCCCTGCATCTTATGGTGCCCATGACGAAAGCCGAAAAAATATGGATGCGATTGCGAATGATTACTATGATTTGAAAATTAACGGCGAGCATTCTATTGACGTAATGCTTGGTGGTGGCTTGAAAAACTTCGTTCGTAAAGATCGTGACCTGACGAAAGAGTTTAAGAAAGATGGCTACAGCTACGTTACTTCGAAGAGCGAACTATTGGACGACAAAAACGACAAAATTCTCGGATTGTTTGCAGATGGCGGAATGGACAAAATGATCGACCGCCCCAAGGAAACACCTTCCCTGGAAGAAATGACAAATGCTGCGATCGATCGTCTGAGCAAGGACAAGGATGGGTTCTTCCTGATGGTGGAAGGAAGCCAAATTGACTGGGCTGGTCATGACAACGATATCGTTGGCGCAATGAGCGAGATGGAAGATTTCGAGCGAGCTTTCAAAGCAGCGATTGATTTCGCGAAAAAAGATGGCCATACGCTGGTTATCGCCACTGCTGACCATTCCACGGGTGGATTGTCTGTAGGAGCTAAAGATGAGTACAACTTCTTGGTAGAGCCAATTAAAGCAGTGAAACGTACGCCTGATTTCATTTCGACTGAAATTGCAAAAGGTGCAAAAGTAGAAGAAACACTCAAGAAGTACATTGACCTGGAGCTGACTCCGCAAGAAATCGCTTCTGTGAAGAAAGCTGCTGAAACGAAAGACCAAGTGAAAATTGATAATGCCATCGAAGCGATTATCGATATTCGTTCCTTTACAGGTTGGACAACCGGTGGACACACAGGCGAGGATGTAAACGTCTATGCATATGGTCCTGGAAAAGAGAAAGTATCTGGATTGATCGACAACACAAAAAATGCGGATGTTATCTTTGAAATCTTGGGCGGGAAAAAGTAAGCGAGAGTAAACTTTCGTGAAAAATTGGCTACCATGCTTCTGTGGTAGCCTTTTTCACTTGGGGCTGGGAGTAGATCGGATGCTTTATGCACATCCTTTGAAGAGACTGGGTATTTGACAGGAAAAGGAGTGTTGTAGCAATGCTGTCGAGCATCGGTATTCCCGGATTGATTTTGCTCTTGATCATTTCCTTGTTGCTTTTCGGACCGAAGAAGCTGCCGGAGATTGGTCGTGCAGTTGGACAGACTTTAAATGAGTTTAAGCTGTCGATGAAAGATTTGACCCCGGATGAAGAGGAGAAAAAGATGTGATATGATGCTCTCGACTATATTATCGGGAGAGAGCGCAGATGCACGTTTATGTAAACGGGACGATTTGTCCGGCTCACGAGGCTACCGTATCGGTATTGGATCACGGGTTTTTGTACGGTATTGGTTTGTTTGAAACGTTACGCGTATACGACCGCAAGCTATTTCTGTGGGATGCTCATTACGCCCGGCTTTGTTCCGGGCTTTTTGCGTTGCAGATTCGACCTGCTTGGACAAAGGAAGAGCTGGCTGAAACTATCTTAATGACGATAGATGCCAACGAGTTGCGTGATGCTTACGTCCGCTTGAGTATTACGGCTGGCGCAGAAGGAGTAGGTTTGGTAGCAGGGGGGTACGAGCGTCCATCCTTATTTGTATTTGCCAAACCCGTAGCACCTCTGGTAGTACCTCCCGTGCCAAAGCGGTTGCAGACATTGGCGTTGGCGAGACAGACAGCAGAAGGCCAGCAACGCTTTAAATCGCATAATTTCTTAAACAATGCCCTCGCTCGGCAAGAACTCGGTGCACGTCCCGATGTGGAAGGCCTGTTTTTGACGCATGATGGCTTCGTGGCGGAAGGAATTGTGAGCAATGTGTTTTGGATCAAGAACGGTCAGTTGTTTACCCCTTTTCTTGATACGGGCATTCTTGATGGGGTGACGCGGCGACATGTTTTGACTTTGGCACAGCAATTATCGATGCCTGTCGAAGAAGGTCGATATCGCTTGGAAGAGCTGCTCAACGCCGATGAAGTCTTTACGACAAATTCCGTGCAAGAGATCGTTCCGATTACCGAAATTGACGGGCATTGCGTCCCTTCGACATATGGTACATACTCGTGCGAACTGCACCGCGCCTACCGTCAGTCTGTAGCGGCTAGCGAGTAAATTATGGTATGCTACTATTCAATGTGCGAAGACGGAAATAGGGAGTTTGATCATGAAACACAATTCATTTCGAATCCATGCTGCGACCTTCGCTGAGATGGTATCGGAGCTTGTCAAAAGGGGTGTTCCTGTTTCGGAAGCCGAACGCATGGCGGAAGTGGGGACGAGCCTGAAGATTCACACGGAAAACATGAGTGTGGCTGTAGCGGAGAGTGTGAGGGAGATTATGCGCTCTTTCGATGCCCAAGCCATTGTTTCAGACCAACCAGGTACTGCCGACAAAAAATACGTGCTGCTGTTGGCTTCACACAAAAAGATGAATTTGGCGTTGGATCATATGAAAACGCAAACAGAAGAGCTACGAGCGTTGGCGGCAGAGGTACGGGAAGTTTTAGCTATGCCTGCCAAGCTTCGTGCGCGCCGAGAACTGAACTGTGGCCAGTATGTCCTGCCGCTGGGAGAGCGTACGCTAGTCATGGGTATTTTGAATGTGACACCTGATTCGTTCTCGGATGGCGGTCGCTTTGTCGATGTAGAGGCAGCACTCGCACAAGCGCGTGCGATGGTTGAGGCCGGAGCTGACCTGATTGATATCGGGGGAGAATCGACACGTCCGGGGTCGGAAGCAGTCGACGAGGCGACGGAGCTGGACAGAGTGCTGCCAGTCATTCGGATGCTTTCGGAGGAATTGTCTGTTCCGCTGTCCATTGACACATACAAAGCGGCAGTTGCAGAACGGGCCATTTTGGAAGGGGCACATATTATCAATGATGTATGGGGAGCGAAGCGTGACCCGCGGATGGCAGAAGTAGCTGCTCATCTCGATGTGCCGATTATCCTGATGCACAATCGCGAAGACACGGACTATCACGACTTTTTCCCAAACTATATCAAAGACCTGCGTGAGTCCGTACAGATCGCCTTGCAGGCAGGGGTAAAACAGGAGCGAATCATCCTTGACCCGGGGATCGGGTTTGTAAGGACTGTCGAGCAAAATCTCGAAACGATGCGCAGGCTGGATGATCTGGTAGGGCTGGGCTATCCCGTTCTGCTCGCCACTTCACGCAAGCGGATGATCGGTCATGTTCTCGACTTGCCCGTAGATGAACGTGTCGAAGGTACGGCAGCAACAGTTGCTCTCGGGGCGGCAAAAGGCTGTCATATGGTACGGGTGCATGATGTCAAAGAAATGAAGCGCGTTACGAAGATGATGGACGCGATGCTAAAAGGGGGCATTTAACGTTGGATAAAATCTACTTCAATGGCATGTCTTTTTACGGATATCACGGTGTGTTTGGAGCAGAGGCTGAACTGGGCCAACGGTTTTATGTCGATCTGGAGCTTTCGCTTGATTTATCCAAAGCCGGAGCAAGTGACGATCTTCACGATACAGTCAATTACGCCGATATCTTTACTTGTGTGCAAAAAATTGTCGAGGGTGAACGATTTCATCTGGTAGAAAAACTGACTGCTGTGATAGTCGAACGTTTACTTGCGCAATTCCCTTTGCATGAAGTCAAAGCAAAAGTGACCAAGCCGAATCCGCCGATCAATGGGCATTATGAGTCGGTCGCGATTGAGATGATCCGCAGAAGAGAGGATTTTACTCCATGACAGTTTGTGCGTATTTGGCGCTAGGCTCCAATCTCGGGGATCGGGCACAGAACTTGCGCCGGGCGATACAGAGATTAAACGAGCAACCTGGAATTCGCGTGCTTCGTGTCTCCTCTGTTTATGAGACCGATCCATTTGGTCACGTCGAACAAGACGCATTTCTGAATATGGCGATCGCTGTGGAAACAGAACAAACCCCGGATCAGCTGCTAGAGACGGCATTGTCAGTAGAGCAAGAGTTGGGTCGTGTACGAACGGTTCTATGGGGGCCGCGCACGATTGATATTGACTTACTGTTGTACGGGACATCTCGTGTTTCGCAAGACAATCTCATGATTCCTCATCCCGGGCTAAGCGAGCGTGCTTTTGTACTCGTGCCGCTTCGGGACGTTTGGGAAGGCGGCGTTTTACCTGAGCATAACCAGACCATTGATCATTATCTTTCCTTATTGGTAGAGGATCACAAGGGGGTACGTGAGTGGGGAGCAATCAACTGGGAAATCGAATCCGGTCCTTCCGAAAACTAAAAGGGTATACGCAACAGTCCCTTTCGGAAAAGATGGGAGTGTCACTGTCGTTTGTTGGATCACTAGAGAGAGGAACTCGTACGCCAACAGAGCCTGTATTACGGAGGATCGCCAGCACTTTACAGGTAGACTACGATGAATTATGTGCTATAAATAAGTGATGTAATGAAGTTTGGATAGGATTGTCCTCTCCAAGACCCCGACTAAGCGGGAATAAGGAGGCGAATATAGATGAAAATCGGCAATATCGAATTAAAGAACAACGTAGTTCTCGCTCCAATGGCAGGTGTCTGTAATCCTGCTTTTCGTCTGATTGCCAAGGAGTTCGGTACTGGATTGGTTTGCGCTGAGATGGTAAGCGACAAGGGTATTGTGCATGGAAACAAAAAAACGATGGATATGCTGTTTGTCGACGAACGCGAAAAACCACTAAGTTTGCAGATTTTTGGTGGAGACAAGGAAACGTTGGTGAGTGCGGCGAAATATGTAGACCAGCATTCAAACGCGGATATCATTGATATCAATATGGGATGTCCTGTGCCGAAAATTACGAGCTGTGATGCAGGTGCGCGTCTGTTGCTCGATCCAGATAAAATCTACGAAGTCGTATCTGCTGTGGTCGACGCGGTCGACAAGCCGGTTACCGTGAAGATGAGATTGGGTTGGGACGAAGATCATCTGTACGTACTGGATAACGCCAAGGCAGTAGAACGTGCAGGCGGTAAAGCAGTTGCTGTTCATGGACGCACCCGCGTACAAATGTATAAAGGGCAAGCTGACTGGGAATGGATCCGTCGTGTGAAGGAAACTGTTTCGATTCCGGTGATCGGAAACGGGGATGTCGCTACTCCTGAGGATGCGAGACGAATGCTGGATACAACGGGTTGCGATGGTGTCATGATTGGACGCGCTGCGCTCGGAAATCCATGGATGCTGTATCGTACCATTCAATACTTGACGACGGGCGAGCTTGGTCCGGAGCCATCCGCACGTGAAAAGATGAATATTTGTTTATTGCACGCAGAGCGTTTAATCGCGCTTAAGGGTTCGAGAGTGGGAGTTCTTGAGATGCGCAAGCACGCGGCGTATTATTTGAAAGGCTTGAAGGGCTCAACGCACACGAAAAATCTCGTGAATGCGGTTGAGACAGAAGAGGAGCTTCGCAGCGTCCTCATGAACTATGTCGACTGGATCGAAAACTACGCAGATGATAGCGAAGAACTGCTGGAAACAGCAAGTGATGAGGCTGTCAGCTACTAAAATTGGTGGTTCATTCCAGACATTGACAAGGGTTCCTTCATATCCTATAATACTCCGTAATATTGGGTGCCGAGCTGCCAGTCCTCACTGGCAGCTTTACCTTTGAACCTCACAGACGATTGCATTCTGCTGTATATTGTATAGAACATCTACATATAATCCTTTGTACTTTACCCAGTATAAATGGAATCATTTTTTAAAACGGGGGAATTGAACCATGTCTGAAAAAGAAGTCATCCTTACACCAGAAGGTTTAACGAAGCTGGAACAAGAGCTTGAAGATTTGAAAACGGTTAAACGCAAAGAAGTAGCTGCTCGTATTAAAGAAGCGATTAGCTTTGGAGATATCAGTGAGAACTCTGAATACGAAGAAGCAAAGAATGAGCAAGCGTTCATTGAAGGCCGCATTCTGACCCTGGAAAAAATGCTGCGCAATGCCCGTATCATCACAAATGAAGATGTAGATACAGGTGTTGTAAGTGTTGGTTCCCGCGTGAAGCTGAAAGATCTCGAGTTCGGTGATGTAATGGATTACACGATTGTAGGTTCTGCTGAATCCGATCCGATGAACAACAAGATTTCCAACGAGTCCCCGGTAGGTCAAGCGCTCCTCGGCAAAGCAAAAGGCGCGATTGTTGACGTAAACGTACCGGCAGGAGTCATCCAGTACGAGATTCTTGATATTAACCTGTAAGCAGTCGATCTATGGCGTACCTTTTACGAGGTACGCCGTATCGCTATTATAAAAGTCTGTACAAAATTGTTAATGCAGGCATTTTCTAGAGGAGTGAGTGAAATGGCAAACGAGCAAGACCTACAGCAAGAAGAACAGCAACAGGAAGGGCTCCACGAGCTTCTTCAAGTGCGTCACGACAAAATGAATCAATTGCGTGAGTGGGGCTTTGATCCGTTCGGTAAAAAATTCGAGCAAACGCATCACGCTGCAGATATAACGAAAGCTTTTAGCGAAAAGAGCAAGGAAGAGCTGGAAGCGGAAGAGAACGTGGTTACGATCGCAGGCCGCTTGATGGCGAAACGTGGAATGGGTAAGGCGAGCTTTGCTCAACTGCTGGATCGTTCCGGTCAGATTCAAATCTACGTCCGTCAGGATACCGTTGGCGAAGAGCTGAGCAAAGTATTTGATTTGGCTGATAT
>NZ_SZNK01000001.1:4582500-4650000 GCF_005217615.1 Brevibacillus antibioticus | reverse complement strand
CGGTTTCCACTTGGGTAGGGGAGCGTTCCAAGCAGCAGTGAAGCCGTACTGGAAAGAGCGGTGGAGCGCTTGGAAGTGAGAATGCCGGTGTAAGTAGCGAAAAGACAAGTGAGAATCTTGTCCACCGAAAGCCTAAGGTTTCCTGGGGAAGGCTCGTCCTCCCAGGGTTAGTCGGGACCTAAGCTGAGGCCGAAAGGCGTAGGCGATGGACAACAGGTTGATATTCCTGTACCACCTCTGTTCCGCTTGAGCAATGGCGTGACGCAGGAGGATAGGGTGAGCGGCCTACTGGATGGCCGTCCAAGCAGTGAGTGTGGTGTGTAGGCAAATCCGCACACCGTTAAGCATGAGCTGTGATGGCGAGGGAAATGTAAGTACCGAAGTCCCTGATTTCACACTGCCAAGAAAAGCGTCTAGCGAGGAACAAGGTGCCCGTACCGCAAACCGACACAGGTAGGCGAGGAGAGAATCCTAAGGTGCGCGGGATAACTCTTGCTAAGGAACTCGGCAAAATGGCCCCGTAACTTCGGGAGAAGGGGCGCCTCGGTAGGGTTAATAGCCCGAGGGGGCCGCAGTGAAAAGGCCCAAGCGACTGTTTAGCAAAAACACAGGTCTCTGCGAAGCCGCAAGGCGAAGTATAGGGGCTGACGCCTGCCCGGTGCTGGAAGGTTAAGGGGATGAGTTAGCGCAAGCGAAGCTTTGAACCGAAGCCCCAGTAAACGGCGGCCGTAACTATAACGGTCCTAAGGTAGCGAAATTCCTTGTCGGGTAAGTTCCGACCCGCACGAAAGGCGTAACGACTTGGGCGCTGTCTCGGCAAGAGACCCGGTGAAATCATAATACCTGTGAAGATGCAGGTTACCCGCGACAAGACGGAAAGACCCCATGGAGCTTTACTGTAGCCTGGTATTGGAACTTTGTGCATCATGTACAGGATAGGTGGGAAGCTGAGAAGCAGGGGCGCCAGCCTCTGTGGAGCTGTCGGTGGGATACCACCCTTGATGTACGGAGTTTCTAACTCGTCGCCCTTATCGGGCGAGAGGACCATGCCAGGTGGGCAGTTTGACTGGGGCGGTCGCCTCCTAAAAGGTAACGGAGGCGCCCAAAGGTTCCCTCAGAATGGTCGGAAATCATTCGTAGAGTGTAAAGGCAGAAGGGAGCTTGACTGCGAGACCTACAAGTCGAGCAGGGACGAAAGTCGGGCTTAGTGATCCGGTGGTTCCGCATGGAAGGGCCATCGCTCAACGGATAAAAGCTACCCTGGGGATAACAGGCTTATCTCCCCCAAGAGTCCACATCGACGGGGAGGTTTGGCACCTCGATGTCGGCTCATCGCATCCTGGGGCTGAAGTAGGTCCCAAGGGTTGGGCTGTTCGCCCATTAAAGCGGTACGCGAGCTGGGTTCAGAACGTCGTGAGACAGTTCGGTCCCTATCTGTCGCGGGCGTAGGAAGTTTGAGGAGAGCTGTCCTTAGTACGAGAGGACCGGGATGGACGCACCGCTGGTGCACCAGTTGTCACGCCAGTGGCACAGCTGGGTAGCTATGTGCGGACGGGATAAGCGCTGAAAGCATCTAAGCGTGAAGCCCCCTCCAAGATGAGACTTCCCACAGCGCAAGCTGGTAAGACCCCTCATAGACGATGAGGTTGATAGGTTCGGTGTGGAAGCGCGGTAACGCGTGGAGCTGACGAATACTAATCGGTCGAGGACTTATCCACAAATTCTTAGCAATCATGCGTATTCAGTTTTCAGGGAATGAAACCAACCTCTTTACCCCAGAATGGGTAAGGAGGTTTTTTGTTTTTAACGTATCTCACAACAAAAAGTCAAACTCGCGATTATTTTGTCGATAAGTTAGGCCGAATGACCGACAAGTTCCCTCTTGCAGACGGGTCTTGGGGTAGACTAACATGAGAAGGTACCTGATCCAGGCGTTGGAATAGGCGAGGTTATGAAGGAGAATCGTTCATGAAAAAAATTCTAATCTTTTCCGCTTCCATCGGTAACGGACACAACCAGGCAGCGCGGGCCATGCAAGAAAGCTTGGCTGAGAGTGGTTGCACATCAATGATCATCGATACGTTGGAATATATTAGCCCCACCTTTCACAAGATTTTGCTGGAAAGCTATATGAATCTGTTAAGGCTGTCACCTAAGATGTGGGGCAGAATTTATCATAATACAGAAAAAACCCGTTTTTTCGATATGAATGTGCTGATGAATAAGTTATTGGCAAACAAACTTAAAAAGTTGATCAACAGCGTACAGCCGGATGCCTTTATTGCTACGCATCCGTTTGCAAGCTGTATGCTTTCCGTACTGAAAGGGAGAAATGATTGGAAAGAACCAATCTATACGATCATTACTGACTATACCATCCATCCTTCATGGATTAATCACCATATCAATTATTACTTCATCGGTCATGAACAGCTGTATTACCTGTTAGACGTTTATCGACAGGATCATCAAAAATTCATTCCGATGGGCATTCCCATCATGAAAAAATTCAGTTTGCCATTGGAACCGGATTTAATTCGGCAAAAGCTTGGCCTCGCTCCTGAACAAAAGAGTATTATTCTTTCAGGGGGCGGATTGGGTCTCGGCTCGATGGAAAAAGTATTGGATGGACTAGAAGAGATTAACATTCCTCTTAAAACCTTTGTGTTAACAGGGACAAACGACAAGCTGTACAATAAAGTGATCAATCGTACGTATCGGCATGAAGTCGTTCCGCTAAAATTCATCAATAACTTCCACGAATACTTGGAAACGGCTGATTTAATTGTCACCAAATCAGGAGGACTTACATCAGCTGAAGTAATGAGTAAACGGGTACCTATGATTGTTTACAACCCTCTGCCTGGACAGGAAGAGAGGAACAGCCACTTTTTGCTCAATAATGGATGTGCGGTACATGCGAATTTGTCGGAGCAATTGATTTACTTTATCGATGAATTATTGCATAGCCCGTCCAAGGTGGACTATATGCGTAGAATGGGACTGAAAATCTCGAAGCCAGATGCTGCACAACGAATTACTGAGTTTATCATGGATGATATGAATATATGCCAGGAGAAGTAGAATAGCTGCCTAGCCAGACAAAATGGAGGAACCTATGACTGTACCATTCGCTATATTATTTGATATGGATGGCACGTTACTGCAAACAGAAAAGCTGTCGACCCCCGCGTTTATTCGAACGTTTGACCAGCTTCGTCAAAAAGGATTGTGGAAAGGGGAAACCCCTGACGAACGTGAACTGATCAATGTACTGGGAATGACACTCGAGCAAATCTGGGACAAATTATTGCCGGGCGCAAGTGAGGAAGCTATTCGTTCAGCAGACACCTTCTTGCTAGAGAATGAAATCCAGTTACTTAAAGAACGAGTGACCGACCTCTATCCGGATGTAAAATCAACTTTAGAAAAGCTACGTGAAAAAGGATTTTCTTTGTTTATAGCAAGCAATGGGCAGGAAGAGTACATCGATGCCATTTGTCAGGAATACGAGTTGAAGCCACTGATGACCGACCTGTACTCGGCTGGCCGCTTCCGCACGCATTCCAAAAATGACCTAGTTGCAAAATTGTTGTCTGATTACAAAATCGGACAGGCCATCATGGTAGGAGATCGTCACTCCGACGTGGAAGCAGGCAAGACAAACGGTTTATTTACCATTGGATGCGACTTTGGTTTTGCCAAACCAGGCGAGCTTGATGGGGCAGATGTCATCATCACCAGCTTCCCTCAGCTACTGAATCATTTGCCAGCAATCGACACCAATACGCAAGAACAAGCATAAACCATTCCTCAGGGAGTGGTTTTTTTGTTGATCATGTCCAAGTTTCAAGCAGCCCTCTTTTGCCTACACTAGAATGTGTAAGGGACACTTGCGGGCACGCACTAAACCCATTATAATTAACGTCAAAGATAGTCAAAGTCAATAGGTAGCTCATCAGAAACATACACAGAGGAATAGGAGGCGATGACTTGCGTAACATCTCGGACATCATTGAACATCACTTAAAAAGCATCATTACAAACAGTCCCAATGGATCGATCGAGATTCAGCGTAGTGAGCTTGCCGACCATTTTCAATGTGTGCCGTCTCAGATCAATTACGTCATTAATACGCGCTTTACCGTTCAAAAAGGATACATCGTAGAGAGTAAGCGCGGGGGCGGCGGGTATATTCGCATACGCAAGGTGCAGATTGTCAGCAAAGCACGCTTGCAGGAATTGCTAACGGAGGAACTGATTGGTGAGAGTATCAATCAGAGCGTGGGAAATGCGATCGTAGAAAGACTATTGGAGGAAGGCTTAGTCAACATCAGAGAAGCCACCTTGATGAAAATCGCTACCTCGCGAAACGTATTGACGCTAGAAGCTGAATTGCGGGATCGTTTGCGGGCAAATATTTTAAAGCAGATGATCGCGGCAATCTTGTTGAAGTAAAAGGAGGTATGATGTTATGAACTGTGAGGAATGCGGAAAACGACCGGCGACACTTCATTTGACGAAAATCGTCAATGGCGAAAAAACCGAATACCATATTTGCGAGCAGTGTGCTCATGAAAAAGGGGACGTCTTTACCGGCTTTCACAACTTCAGCATCAACAATCTCCTCTCAGGACTTTTAAAATTTGATCCCATGCAAAAGAATGGACGCGAAACGGCAACGAATAAGCCGCTTCAATGCGAAACCTGTGGACTCACATATACTCAATTTAGTAAAAGCGGCCGATTCGGTTGTAGTGATTGCTACACCTTTTTGGGTGACCGACTGGACCCCCTTTTCCGCCGGATTCACGGGAACACACAGCATAGTGGAAAGGTACCAGAGCGTACCGGTGGCAAACTGAAGATCCGTAAAGAGCTAGAGCAACTAAAGCAAGCGCTGCAAAGTCATGTCGCCAGTGAAGAGTTCGAGAAGGCAGCAGAAATGCGTGATCGAATTCGAGCATTGGAACAAAAAATGGCCCAATCGTAGCAAGGGAGGTTAGCTGGTTATGTCCCAAAAGCAGTTTATGCAAAACCCGTGGAGCAATTGGATGAAAGGAGAAGGTCCTGATTCCGACATTGTCATAAGTACACGGCTGCGTATCGCCCGTAACCTGCGCCAGCATCCCTTTCCGTTATTGGCAACGGACTCGCAGGGCGAGGAAGTCGTCAGAAAGGTAACGGAAGTAAGCGATTCGGAGGCAATGCGCAAGCGGCATCAGCTTCAGGTCATCCATATGGATCAAATTAATCCGTTAGAAAAACGTGTGCTCGTAGAAAAGCATCTGGTTAGCCCTCATTTGGCAGAGGAATCTCGCAAAGGTGCGGTATTGCTTCGTGAAGATGAGTCCGTCAGCATTATGGTTAATGAAGAAGACCACATTCGAATACAGGTACTATTACCCGGGTTTCGTTTGAACGAGGCATGGGAAATAGGAACTAAGATAGACGACATTTTTGAGAAAAACTTGAACTACGCGTTCGACGAAACACGAGGATATCTGACAAGCTGCCCAACCAATGTGGGTACGGGAATTCGTGCATCTGTGATGCTGCACTTGCCAGCTCTGGTGATGACGCAGCAGATCAGCAGAATTTTACAGGCAATTAATCAAGTTGGTCTAGTCGTTAGAGGAATTTACGGAGAGGGCAGCGAAGCTCTAGGGAATCTTTTTCAGTTATCCAATCAGGTCACACTGGGGATGTCTGAATCGGATATTCTTTCCAACCTCTACGGTGTAGCCAGGCAGATTATTGAGCAAGAGCGTGTGGCACGTACTTACTTGCTGGAGCATACCCGGGTTTCTTTGGAGGATCGGATTTTTCGGTCGTTTGGCATCCTGATGTACGCTCGCACAGTAGAGTCCAAGGAAGCGGCTCAGCGCTTGTCTGATGTACGTCTGGGGATTGATCTAGGCATCATTCCAAATGTATCTCCGCTCGTCCTAAACGAACTGTTGGTCACGACACAGCCAGGGTTTTTACAGCACCACGCTGGGCAAAAGCTCACTCCGGACCAACGCGATGAAAGAAGGGCAAGGCTGATTCGAGAACGTCTGCGCGTTGTGGACTCACAAGAGTAACGGTATCACGCAATTGTTAACCATATAGAGAAAAAACACGGTTATACGGAGGTGTACGATATGATGTTTGGACGTTTTACAGAACGAGCACAAAAAGTACTGGCGCTTGCCCTGGAAGAGGCGGTTCGTCTCGGACACAAAGATATTGGGACAGAGCATGTGCTGCTAGGACTCATTCGAGAAGGCGAAGGGATTGCCGCGAAGGCACTGCAATCACTTGGGCTTGGCCTCGATAAAATCCAGAGCGAAGTGGAGTCGTTAATCGGGCGAGGAACAGAGCAGTCCGGTAGTAATTACACACCAAACTATACACCTCGCGCCAAAAAGGTCATTGAACTGTCGATGGACGAAGCCCGCAAGCTGGGTCATACCTATGTGGGGACTGAACATATTCTGCTTGGCTTAATCCGTGAAGGAGAAGGCATTGCTGCGAGAATCATGAACAATCTGGGCGTTAGCCTGAACAAGGCACGTCAGCAGGTGCTTCAGCTGCTTGGCAGCTCGGAAATGATGGCATCTCATCAACCGTCTGGAGGAAATCCAGCGGCGAATACGCCGACACTGGACGGCTTGGCAAGGGATCTGACTGCAATCGCTCGTGATGGCGGGCTGGACCCGGTCATCGGTCGCCAAAAAGAAATCGAGCGTGTGATCCAAGTACTTAGCAGACGTACCAAGAACAACCCTGTTTTAATTGGAGAGCCCGGTGTCGGGAAGACAGCTATTGCAGAAGGTCTTGCCCAAAAAATCGTGAATAACGAAATTCCGGAGACCCTTCGTGATAAGCGCGTCATGACCCTCGATATGGGAACCGTTGTTGCGGGAACCAAATATCGCGGTGAGTTCGAAGATCGTCTGAAAAAAATCATGGACGAAATTCGCCAAGCAGGAAACATCATCCTGTTTATTGATGAGCTACACACCTTGATTGGAGCAGGTGGAGCAGAAGGAGCAATTGATGCCTCCAATATTTTGAAGCCTGCGCTGGCACGTGGCGAGCTACAGTGCGTAGGGGCCACTACGCTGGACGAATATCGCAAGTACATCGAAAAAGACGCGGCACTGGAGCGTCGTTTCCAACCGATTCAGGTTGATGAACCGACAGCGGAGGATGCCATTCGTATTCTGCATGGCCTTCGTGATCGTTACGAAGCCCACCACCGTGTCAAAATTACCGATGAAGCAATCGAGCAGGCAGTAAAACTGTCTGACCGCTATATTACGGAACGCTTCCTGCCTGACAAGGCCATCGACTTGGTCGACGAGGCGGCATCCAAAGTCCGCTTGCAATCCTTTACGGTTCCACCAAACCTCAAAGAGCTGGAGGGACGTCTGGAAGAGGTGCGCAAGGAAAAAGACGCTGCCGTACAATCACAAGAGTTCGAAGAAGCAGCAGCACTTCGCGATCAGGAGCAAAAACTGCGTGAAGAACTGGATAAAACGAAAAAAGACTGGAAAGAGCGCCAAGGCCAGCTGAACATGGAGGTTACACCAGAAGACATCGCGCAAGTAGTGGCGAGCTGGACAGGTATTCCTGTGTTGAAGCTGAAGGAAGAAGAAACAGAGCGCTTGCTGAAAATGGAAGAGATTTTGCACGATCGCGTCATTGGTCAAGATGAAGCAGTCAAATCCATTTCGCGTGCGATCCGCCGTGCCCGTGCTGGTCTAAAGGACCCAAAACGCCCAATCGGCTCGTTTATCTTCCTGGGACCCACCGGTGTGGGTAAAACCGAATTGGCTCGTGCTGTGGCAGAGACGCTTTTCGGTGACGAGGATGCCATGATTCGTGTAGATATGTCTGAGTACATGGAGAAGCATTCCACCGCTCGTCTGGTCGGTGCCCCTCCTGGCTATGTAGGCTTTGACGAAGGCGGTCAGCTGACCGAAAAAGTGCGTCGCAAGCCTTACTCCGTCATTTTGCTAGACGAAATCGAGAAAGCCCACCCAGACGTATTCAACATCCTGCTACAAGTTTTGGATGATGGTCGTCTGACAGACTCCAAAGGACGTACCGTTGATTTCCGCAACACGGTTGTCATTATGACTTCCAACGTCGGAGCCAGCATGATCAAGAAAAATACAACGCTCGGATTTACGACCAACGATTCGGAAAGAAAGTACCAGGATATGAAGGACAAAGTCATGGATGAGCTGAAAAAGAGCTTCCGTCCTGAGTTCTTGAACCGGATCGACGAAGTCATCGTGTTCCACTCTTTGGAGCAAGAGCACATCGAGCAAATTGTATCTCTCATGACAGAAGATCTGCGTAAACGTTTGAAAGAGCAAGACATTGATTTCCAGTTGAGCGAAGAAGCCAAGAAAGTACTGGCAAAAGAAGGCTTTGATCCGGCCTATGGTGCGCGTCCACTTCGTCGTGCTATCCAGCGCCACATCGAGGATAATTTGTCCGAGGAATTGCTCAAAGGTACGATCAGCAAGGGCGATACCGTCAATATCGAAGCCGAAGAAGGCAAGCTGGTAGTCAAGCGACTCGAAAAAACGAAATCGTAAGCTGTTGAAACGTAATAGAATGCCTCCTGATTCGGGAGGTATTCTTTTTTTGGGTACGTAATTATGATAAAAGTAGAAAAAGAAATCCAAGTGAGGGTGCGACTATGTCAAAGTATAAAACAAAATACGCGTGTCAAGAATGTGGCTATGAAACGCCAAAATGGATGGGGAAATGCCCCGGATGCAGCAGTTGGAACACCTTGGTGGAGGAAGTGACCGTAAAAAATCCACATCGTCACGAAGGGCTGAGTGGCGGCCAGCGCCAATCTGCGATTCCACTAACCCAGGTAGCTAGTGATGAAGAGCCGCGCATGGATACCACGATCGGAGAATTGAATCGCGTTCTTGGTGGAGGACTTGTTCCGGGCTCACTCATTTTGGTTGGGGGAGACCCCGGAATCGGAAAATCGACATTGCTTTTGCAGACATCTTTTGCCTTGGCTCACCAAGGGGCGAAGGTTCTCTATGTATCTGGAGAGGAGTCGGCAAAACAAATCAAAATTCGCGCGGATCGACTCCATTTGCAAACGCCGCCGATGTTTGTATTGACAGAAAATGATTTGGATTTGATCGAACAGCATATTAATCAAGTAGATCCGGATGTATTGATTATTGACTCGATCCAGACCGTGTTTCACCCGACGATCCAATCGGCTGCGGGGAGTGTCGCACAAGTACGCGAGGCTACTGCCCAACTGATGCGGATTGCAAAAGGGAAAGGGATTGGTACCTTCATCGTCGGTCACGTAACCAAGGAAGGCTCCATCGCCGGTCCGCGTATGCTTGAGCACATGGTAGATGCTGTTCTCTATTTTGAAGGGGAGCGCCACAATACGTTTCGAATTTTGCGCGCCGTCAAAAACCGTTTTGGTTCGACAAACGAAATCGGTATTTTCGAGATGAAGGATCGCGGTTTGGAGGAAGTGGCGAATCCGTCTGAGATATTTTTGGCAGAGCGTCCATTTGGTGTTGCGGGTTCGACGGTCGTAGCCAGTATGGAAGGCACACGTCCCGTTTTGGTTGAGTTGCAAGCTCTCGTTGCCCCGACCAGCTTTGTAACCCCACGGAGAACGGCAACAGGGGTCGATCATCAGCGTGTAGCGATGATCATGGCCGTGTTGGAAAAGCGCATGGGCATGATGCTACAAAATCAAGATGCATATGTAAACGTAGCAGGTGGGGTCAGATTGGATGAGCCAGCGGTTGATTTGGCGATTGCCGTAAGCATTGCTAGTAGTTTCCGTGACCACGCTACCAATCCGCATGATGTCGTTATCGGAGAAATTGGCTTGACTGGTGAGGTGCGCGGTGTCTCTCGTATTGAGCAACGAGTACGAGAAGCACATAAGTTAGGCTTTAAGCGTGTGATCATCCCGGAGAAAAACATCCGCGGTCTGGATGCGCCAGCAGATATTCAAGTAATTGGTGTGAGCAACATTTCCGATGCGTTGAACGAGGTGATAAGGAGGTAGGAGCGGGCATGCAGGGGAACATCAAAAGAGCTCCGCAATTCGGTGATGTGCTTCGTCTCGTGGCACCCGGCACACAGCTTCGTGAAGGGTTGGAAAATGTTTTACGAGCCAAAACCGGGGGCTTGATCGTTATCGGGTGCGGTCCGGAGATGAAGTCGATTGTCGATGGCGGTTTTTCCATCAATTGTGATTTTTCTCCTGCCCATTTGTATGAATTAGCGAAGATGGATGGGGCGATTATAGTAAGTGAAGACGCAAAACGCATCCTGTACGCGAATACGCAAATCTTCCCACCCGCCTCAATCCCCACGAGCGAGACGGGAACACGGCATCGTACAGCACAACGTACGGCCATTCAAACGAATCATCTGGTCATTGCTATCTCTCAGCGCCGCAATGTGATCACGCTGTACCAAGGGAATTTCCGGTATGTCTTAAGCGAAATCAGCGTCATTTTGGCCAAGGCGAATCAAGCTGTATCTACCCTTGAGAAATACAAGGCCGTGCTTGATCAAACTTTGACGAATCTTGGTGCGTTAGAATTCGAGGAGCTCGTCACGTTACACGAAGTTGCCTCGGTTTTGCAACGGATTGAGATGGTGTTACGTATTAAGACAGAGGTCTCCAAGTACATATGTGAGCTAGGAGTAGAAGGAAGGCTCGTCAGTATGCAGTTGGAGGAACTGGTTTCAAACATTGAGGAAGAGGCCCAGATGCTTATTCGGGATTATTCCCGAGATCCATCCTATTCACCTGATCTTGTGCTGCGGGACATGAAAAAATTAAACTCAGAGGAAATGCTGGAGCTCACTTCATTTTTGCGAACGCTTGGGTATTCCTCCAATGCCAGTATGCTGGATGAATCCGTTTCCCCTAGAGGTTATCGGATCCTGTACAAGATCAGGCGTTTGCCGGTTACAATCATCTCCAATCTGGTAGAGCATTTTCATCATCTGCCGCGAATCATGATGGCAACGATTCAGGAATTAGACGAAGTGGAAGGCATTGGCGAGGTCCGAGCAAGAGCGATTAAAGAGGGACTGAAACGGATTCAAGAACAAGTGTTCATTGACAGACACATTTAAAGTAGAATAGGATAAAGGCATTATTTGTATTCAGCATTTGCCTAAGGGACTTGGATAAAAACAAGATCAACAGGATAACCTGCTCCTTACGCAAAAGAAATCAGGAGGTAGTCTATGTTCGTGAAATCGTTACCGAACATACTAACCGTAAGCAACTTGTTTCTGGGAGTTTTAGCAATTATTCTTGCGTTTCGAGGCGATCAATACGTCGAATATGCAGCGATCACAGTGATCATTGGTATGCTGGCAGACGGGCTGGATGGACGTGTAGCTCGTATGTTGAATGCCCAAAGTGAGTTCGGGAAGGAATTGGATTCCCTTTCTGACGTCATTACATTTGGGATTGCGCCAGCGTTCATCATGTATGTTGTCGTCTTGCAACACTTTGATTTGCTTGGAATTCTCATTACAGCCATTTTTCCGATCTGTGGTGCGCTGCGTTTGGCGCGTTTTAACGTACAGGCCGGGGTTCCGGGGTATTTCATCGGTTTGCCGATTACGGCAGCGGGGGGCGTACTGGCTACGCTCGCACTCTATCACCAAGTATTCACTCCGGTATTGCTTGCCGTAAGTATGTTGCTGCTTGCCTTTTTGATGGTATCAAAGGTCAAGTATCCTAACTTTAAAAAAGTGGGGATTCCCAAGTCTGCTTACTGGATCACACCTATTATCATCGCGATTGTGGTTGTTGTAGCGATTAAGTATCCGCAACAATTTCCGAAAATTGTCTTCCTGCCACTTGCTTTTTATGCACTGTACGGAATAAAAAAAAACGTTGACTTTCTCGTCAAAAAATTACGCAAGCGTAAAAACAAAGAGGAAGAATCCGTTCCGTTTGAATAGGTACGGCATAAAAAAACCCACACTTCAATGTGCGGGTTTTTCTTTTTTTGTATGCAACTTTTTTTAGGGTTCATTCGTAATACGAGTAACGGACTTTTAAGACAAGTTGAAGACACCCAAAGTATTCAATCGGTTGGATTCTTTCTGAAGAACATCTTCTAGCTTAATGTCAGTAATATTGCACAAGGCAGTGAGGTAAAAGAGGTTTTTGCCAAGCTCAGCAGTAACTACATCGCGACAATGCTCGCACAGCGGTCCGGTAAAGTGGGTGTCCAAATGGGACTTGTTGTCCTCCAGGTTCTTGTTCGAATCGTACGTCTGTTTTTTGGCAACCACTTCGACACAGCCGCATTCGGTGATAGCTTTTGTCAGTGAACGGTTAATGCGGGATGCCGTTTCCTGAACTTTGGACATGACGTCCAGTACGCTACGATGTCTGATCAAAAGCTCGGATACTTGCGTTTGAAAGTCGTCTATGTTTCGATTGTCCATCTGGTTCACCTCTGCTTTAGGCTGTTGGTATCGTCATAATTTTCTCTCATTACGATACAGACATTATAAGAAGGGAGTCAGCTCCCTGTCAATTTATCATCGAAGGAAACGAATGTTCCCGGGTTGACGAGAAAATGACAACTATGTTAAAATTTTTGGCTATTTGACATGGCAAAATCTTTTTTGCTATAGTGAGGGAAAGTAAAATGAAGCATTATAATGATTTGGAAAAAAATAGGTTTTTACTTTTAGGCTTCTGTCTATATTAGTAAAAGGAGGTGAAGGCATGTTACGCCGAGTAGGAAAATTCATTTTTGTTTTGATTGGTGGCGGATTGGGATATCGCTTTGGTGACGAATTGTTCTCGTTGCTTGATCCACTGTTAAACTTTGGTGTAGTAGCCGGATCGCAATATATTGGAGCTGTACTGGGTGCCATCTTGTTTTTCTTTTTAGCGAATTGGGTTGTGGATTATGTTCTGCGCATCGTTCGATGGGGTGAAGAGACACTCGTCAAAATGCCGGTTGTCGATGTGATGTTCGGAGCGATGGGGTTGATTAGTGGTCTTATTGTTGCATTCTTATTATTCCTGCCCATCAGTAAAATTCCGCTTCCATTTGTAGGAGATCTTTTGCCGTTAATTGTTTCCGGGTTGCTCGGTTATTTGGGCTTCCAGGTAGGGTTTCGCAAGCGGGACGAGATTATGTCGGTATTTTCGATTGGACGTAAGGATAAGAAAAAGGATAGTGCAACAACTGCCGTTAACTTGGAAAATAAAATTCTCGATACCAGTGTCATCATTGACGGACGCATCGCAGATATTTGCCGTACCGGCTTTCTGGAAGGGGTACTGATCATTCCGGGATTTGTGCTAGAGGAATTGCAGCATATCGCCGATTCCTCCGATGTACTGAAGAGAAACCGCGGTCGTCGGGGTCTGGATATCTTGAACAAGATTCAAAAAGAAATGAAGGTAAAGGTTCAGATTTGGGAAGGCGATTTTGAAGAAGTATCCGAGGTGGACAGCAAGCTGATCAAGCTCGCTAAGCTCATTAGCGGAAAGGTCGTAACAAACGACTTTAACCTGAACAAGGTATGTGAGCTGCAAGGTGTTGCGGTATTGAACATCAATGATTTAGCGAATGCAGTTAAGCCCGTAGTTTTACCTGGAGAAGAGATGAACGTTCAAGTCATCAAGGATGGGAAGGAACACGGTCAGGGTGTCGCTTATCTGGACGATGGCACGATGATTGTTGTGGAGGGCGGACGAGAATACATCGGAAACGACGTCGATGTTCTCGTAACGAGTGTGCTACAAACTTCAGCAGGACGTATGATCTTCGCCAAACCAAAGCTGCTGGAACGAGCGTTATAGAAAAGACAACAGGAGAGGGATGAATCAGTGAGTACGGGTGTCGTGATCGTTGCAGCCGGTTCGGGTAAACGAATGGGTGGGCAACGAAACAAGTTGTGGTTACCACTTGCGGGCGAGCCGATCTTGGCTCATACGGTACGTCTTTTTACTACTCATCCCGACATGGATGAAGTCGTGCTTGTGGTGAGTGAAGCAGACTACGCAGAAGTAATGGCCTGGATCTCGGCTGAAAAGCTGACGGTTGTGGTTACTCTGGGTGGAGCAGAGCGACAAGACAGTGTGAGAAATGGCTTGGCTTCCCTATCCGCAAATTGCGATTACGTACTGGTTCACGATGCTGCCCGTCCTTTCGTCACTCGCAAACAGATCAGTGACATGATCAAACAGGTGCAACAAGATCAGGCAACGATCATGGCAGTACCTGTCAAAGATACGATTAAAGTGGTGGGGGCAACAGGACTTGTAGAGTCAACCCCAGCACGGGAAAGCTTGTGGGCGGTTCAAACCCCACAAGCTTTTCGTATGTCTTTATTGCGAGAGGCACATCAGGCAGCAGAGGCAGCGGGGAAGCTGGGCACGGATGATGCGATGCTGGCTGAGTGGTTGGGTCATCCGGTATCGGTTATGCAGGGAAGCTATGAGAACATTAAAATTACTACGCCAGACGATCTGTGGTTTGGTGAAGAGATATTGCGGAAACGAAAGGGAGAGTAGCTCATGCGTATTGGACAAGGTTTTGACGTGCATCAATTAGTAGAGGGGCGTCCATGCATTATTGGAGGTGTCACCATCCCGTATGAAAAAGGCTTGCTAGGGCATTCTGACGCGGATGTTCTCCTCCATGCAATTAGTGACGCGATTCTTGGAGCGATTGGTGAGGGGGATATTGGCCGTCATTTCCCGGATACAGACCCGGCTTTCAAGGATGCGGATAGCGTAAAGCTACTGGAGCATGTATGGAAGTTGGTTCGGGAGCGCGGCTATCGTTTAGGAAACGTGGATGCAACGATCATTGCCCAAGCACCGAAGATGGCGCCATACATCCCGCAAATGTGTGAAGTCATTGCACGTGTGCTGGAGGCAGACGATCTCTCCCAAGTGAATGTGAAGGCGACTACCTCCGAGAAACTTGGTTTTACAGGCAGAGGGGAAGGAATCGCTGCTCAGGCAGTATGCTTGCTTGTCAAGTAGAGGGGCAAGGTGTAACATAAAGCCTTAGATACGTTTTTACTTAGGTCAAGGTTATAGCCTTTTACATTTATAAGGATGGTGCTACCAATGGCGAAAGAAATTCGCACTCGTTATGCGCCGAGTCCTACGGGGCATTTACACATCGGCGGTGCGCGAACAGCGCTCTTCAATTATCTTTTTGCAAAACATCACGGTGGTTCGTTCATCGTTCGGATTGAAGATACGGACCAAACGCGCAATAAGGAAAATGCAGACGAAGAACAAATGAAAAACCTGAAATGGCTCGGCGTAACATGGGAAGAAGGTACAGATGTTGGTGGACCATATGGACCGTACCGTCAAACAGAGCGCCTGGACATTTATCGGAAATATATCGATCAACTGCTGGCAGAAGGCAAAGCGTACTACTGCTACGCGACAAAAGAAGAGCTGGATGCAGAACGTGAAGAACAGCTCGCGCGTGGAGAAACACCACGCATTCTGGAAAAGCACCGCCATGTAACGGACGAGCAGCGTGCTCAGTACGAAGCAGAAGGACGAGTGCCATCCATTCACTTCCTCGTTCAGGATGATCGCGAGTATATCGTGAATGACCTGATTCGTGGCCAAGTGACTTTCAACTCCAATGAGATGGGCGATTTCGTTATTTGCCGTCCAGATGGAATTCCTACATACAACTTCGCTGTTGTAGTGGACGACTATTTGATGAAAATTAGCCACGTCATTCGTGGAGAGGAGCATCTGTCCAACACGCCTCGTCAATTGATGATTTATGAAGCGTTTGGGTGGGAGGCGCCTGACTTTGCTCACTTGGCACTGATCCTCAACCAAGATGGCAAAAAGATGTCCAAGCGCGACGAGAGCATTCTTCAGTTCATTGAACAGTACCGTGACCTCGGCTTCTTGCCAGAAGCAATCGTGAACTTCCTTGTTCTTTTGGGATGGTCTCCAGGTGGCGAAGAAGAGATTTTCTTAATCGAAGATCTGATCAAGCTGTTCTCAATGGACCGCGTGAATAAGTCGCCAGCGGTGTTTGATGCAACGAAGATGAACTGGATGAACAACTTCTATTTGAAGCGCCAACCGCTGGATATGATTACAGACATGTGTGTCCCGCATCTGCAAAAAGCTGGCTTCATTGAAGAGACGTTGTCTGCTGAGAAGCTGGAATGGGTTCGTAGTATCGTAGGTCTGTACCAAGAGCAAATGTCCTACTGTGCGCAAATCGTTCCGCTAGCAGCTCTTTTCTTCCTCGACGAAGTGGTGTACGATGAAGAAGCAACTCTGGTGCTGAAAGAACCTCAATTGCCGGAAGTGCTGGCTTCCTTTGTGAAGCACCTTTCTGCCCAGGATGCATATAATGTGGATGTTATTAAAGCGGTACTCAAGGACGTGCAAAAGGAAACGGGTCATAAAGGCAAGGCGTTGTTTATGCCGGTTCGCGTAGGAGCAACTGGTCAGGCGCATGGTCGTGATTTGGCAGAGACGTTGTATCTGCTCGGACGCGAAAAGGTGATTGCACGTGCACAGCAAGTAATTGCAAACGGTCAGTAAGTATTAGCTGGCCTTCTTTTATAAATCAGGAATGCGACGATCAGGAGAAGTACAACAGTCTGCACATCTACAGAGAGGATGGATAGGTGAGAGCCATCTGATGTGCCCTGTATGGAAATGCCCCTGTGAGCAATGAGCTGAACCTATCTTTATTGAAAAGATAGCAGTAAGCGCCATCGGCTTCCCGCCGTTATCGGGATATGAGCGAGATTTGTTCATGACTGTTGGAGTTGGATTGACAGTGATGGCGATCTAAGCAGAGTGGAACCACGGTAAACCCGTCTCTGTCCCTTCGTATATGAGGGGATAGGGACGTTTTTTTATTTTTTACAAAGGCAGTTGAACGTGAGCAGGTAAATCAGGCAGGAGGTGCCACTCAAAAATGTTAGCACAGATGAGAGATGACATTCATGCTGTTTTTGAACGAGACCCGGCTGCGCGCAGTACGCTGGAAGTCGTCATGACCTATTCCGGTTTGCACGCGATATGGGGGCACCGGATTGCCCATAGGCTCTGGAAGGCTGAGCTATGTACACTCGCCCGAATTGTCTCTCAACTATCCCGTTTTTTCACGGGAATTGAGATTCATCCGGGCGCAACCATTGGCCGCGGCTTGTTCATTGACCATGGCATGGGTGTTGTGATCGGAGAGACGTGCGAAATCGGAGACCATGTAACGATTTATCAAGGGGTTACACTCGGGGGAACAGGTAAGGAAAAAGGAAAGCGTCACCCAACCATCGGTAATGATGTCATTATTGCTACGGGAGCAAAGGTGTTGGGCTCCTTCAAAATTGGCGATAATTCAAAGATAGGGGCTGGTGCCGTTGTCTTGCAGGAGGTACCGCCTAACTCGACCGTAGTAGGAATCAAGGGGCGCATCGTCATCCAGGATGGCAAGCGCGTCAAAAATGATTTGGACCATGTAAACATGCCAGACCCGGTAGCGGATACGATTCGTATGATGCAAAAGGAAATCGATCATTTACGCAAAGAATTGGAGCATTTGAGGGAGGATAAAAAGAACGATGGGCATTCAACTGACTAATACGATGACGCGGCGTAAGGAGCCGTTTCATACATTGGAGCCAGGGAAGGTAAAGATGTACGTTTGCGGCCCGACCGTGTACAACTACATTCACATTGGAAATGCGCGCCCTGCCATTGTATTTGATACACTTCGCCGTTACTTGAAATATCGTGGCTATGAAGTGACGTTCGTGCAAAACATTACAGACGTAGATGACAAATTGATTCGTGTGGCGAATCAGGAAGGTGTCACTGTCAAAGAAGTGGCGGATCGATACACGGATGCGTACAACGCGGATCTGAAATCACTGAACGTACCGCCACCTGATATTCAACCACGAGTGATGCAGACGATTCCGGAGATCATTGAATTTGTGCAAGGGTTGATTGAAAAAGGCTTTGCCTACGAGAGTGAAGGTGACGTCTATTTCCGCACGGGACGTTTTCAGGAATATGGAAAGCTTTCGCATCAACCGCTGGATGATTTGCAGGCAGGTGCTCGTGTAGAAATCAACGAGAAAAAGGAACATCCCCTGGACTTTGTCCTTTGGAAAGCGGCCAAGACTGGAGAAGTTACTTGGGAAAGTCCATGGGGCGAAGGAAGACCAGGATGGCATATTGAGTGCTCGGCAATGGCCCTGAAGTTTTTGGGTGAGGAAATCGATATCCATGCGGGCGGAACAGACCTTGTGTTCCCGCACCACGAGAACGAAATTGCCCAGTCGGAGTGCTTTACGGGTAAAGTTTTTGCTCGCTACTGGTTACACAACGGCATGCTCAATATTGATAACGAAAAAATGTCCAAATCCCTCGGGAATTTCTTGCTTGCACGCGAGCTTTCGGAGAAGTTCGGCGGTCAGTTAATTCGCTTCTTTATGCTCCAGGGGCACTATCGCAACCCGATCAATTTTAGCGAAGAGTTGATCGAACAAGCGGCCAATGGTATGGAGAGAATTAAGACAGCGTATACGAATCTGTCCCATCGTCTGGATACCGTGCGCGCAGAAGAGCCGAATGATCAGGCACAGGAGCAGGCACGAATCATTGGAGAGCTTCGCGAGCGCTTCATTGCTGAGATGGATGATGATATCAATACAGCGAATGCTATTACCGTTATTTTTGATGTGGTGAAGGAAGCCAACCTTTATTTGCGTCATCAAAATGTAGGCGAAACCGAAGTTCGTGCGTACATGGATTTGTTGGTGGAGTTGACGGAGGTTCTTGGTCTTGAAATTGCAGAAGAGCAGGAGCTGTTGGATAGTGAGGTTGATGCGTTGATCGAAGAGCGCACAGAAGCTCGCAAAGCAAGAAACTTTGCGCGTTCTGACGAAATCCGCGATCTGCTCGCAGCAAAAGGAATCGTGCTGGAGGACACGCCACAAGGTGTTCGCTGGCGTCGAAAATAAGGGGCCGAAGAAAATAGATGCAAAAAGAAGAACTGACCCGAGATCCTAATCTGACAAATCCACTCGTGCTTGCCTTCCTCGGGGATGCTACCTATTCGCATTGTGTCAGGTATCATTTGATCGCCAAGGGGCTGGTTAAACCAAACCAGCTCCACAAGGCGGCCAACCGATATGTTTCAGCGAAAGCACAGGCCAATGTGTTGTTGACGTTAATGCCCACATTGCCGGAGGAAGAATTGAGTGTAGTGAAGCGGGGGCGGAATGCCAAATCCGGCTCCAGTGCCAAAAACGCCGATATTATCGACTACCGTCATGCAACGGCTTTTGAAGCATTGATCGGGTACCTGTATTTGAGTGGAAAAGAAGAGCGGATCGCTGAAATTGTGCAGCAGGCTTTTGCCATAGTGGAAGGAGAATCATGAAATGAGTGAAGAGTGGATTCTGGGGAAAAACCCCGTCATCGAGGCTTTGCGATCGGGGCGTACGATCAATAAGATTTGGGTTGCAGAGGGAACGAATAAAAATTTGATGGGACCTGTCTTTGCCTTGGCAAAAGAACAGGGTGTCATTGTGACGACAGCGAACCGCAAAAAGTTGGATCAGCTCGTGTCGACGGACAACCATCAGGGTGTAGTGGCTTCTGTTGCTGCTTACGATTACGTAGAAGTAGACGATATTTTGAAGCGGGCAGAGGAGAAAAACGAGGCGCCGTTCATTTTGCTGTTGGACGAGCTGGAAGATCCGCATAACCTCGGATCGATCATGCGGACAGCCGATGCAGTCGGTGCTCATGGTGTCATCATTCCAAAACGACGTTCTGTCAGTCTGACGGCAACAGTGGCAAAAGCCTCGGCAGGGGCGATCAACTACGTGCCGGTAGCGCGAGTGACGAATTTGGTTCGTACCATGGAAGAGCTCAAAGAACGCGGTGTTTGGATCGCGGGAACAGACGCAAGTGCCAAACAAGATTTCCGCCAGGGTGACTATACGATGCCACTCGCGATTGTCATTGGCAGCGAAGGAAAAGGCATGAGTCGCCTCGTGCGGGAAAACTGTGATTTTCTGTACAGCCTCCCGATGGCGGGCAATGTTACCTCACTCAACGCTTCTGTAGCAGCTGCCTTGTTGATGTATGAAGTCTATCGCTCCAGGAGTCCAATTCCGACGCGGGTGAAATGACATGTCGAAACGAAAAGCCAAGCAGCTGTTGATCGTAGATGGATACAATATCATCGGCGCCTGGCCCGATCTGCGCCTGCTGAAGGATCAAGAGCGGATGGACGAGGCGCGTGATCAGTTGATCGCAAAAATGGCAGAATACCAAAGCTACACAGGGACGAAGGTTATCATCGTTTTCGATGCGTACAACGTTCCTGGCATTGGCCGTCAAATGGAAGATTTCCAGGTTGAAGTTTATTTCACGAAGAAAAAGGAGACGGCAGACGAGAAAATTGAGCAGTTAGTCTTCGAATTTCGCAATAAAAATCGACAAATTTATGTGGCAACTTCTGACTATACGTCGCAACGTGTCATATTTGGGCAGGGAGCTTTGCGCAAATCTGCCCGGGAGTTGTTGCTCGATATGGAAAATGCGGGTAAAGAAATCAAGAAACAAGTCGAAAAAACGCAAGAAGACGGCTTTTCCAGGCGGATTGCGCTGAATGATGAAATAGCGAAAATATTCGAAAAATGGAGAAGGGAATAACTTGGATTCGGTTGACGCTTTTTTACGGCATCATGTATAATAGCGCTATCTATTGGAGAAACCGGTTGGCGGAGGGATCATTTGTGAGTGTTGACCTCAAGGAGTTAAAACATGCCCAATATGAACTAATGACCGACGAAGAAGTAGTCGACCTGGTTCGCGATAATGACGCCGAAGCTTTGGAGTATTTGATCAACAAATACAAGAACTTCGTCCGTGCCAAAGCGAGATCCTATTTTCTTATTGGGGCTGACCGCGAAGACATCGTGCAGGAAGGGATGATCGGACTGTACAAGTCTATTCGCGACTTCCGAGGAGACAAGCTCACGTCGTTCAAAGCATTTGCCGAATTGTGTATTACCCGTCAGATCATTACCGCGATCAAGACAGCGACACGCCAAAAGCACATCCCGCTCAATTCTTACGTCTCATTGGACAAGCCTATCTATGATGAAGATTCTGACCGCACGCTTCTCGATGTGATCTCGGGAACGAAAGTGACCGATCCAGAGGAATTGTTTATCAATCGAGAAGAGTTCGATGATATCGAGGGCAAAATGAGTGAGATCTTGAGCGACTTGGAGCGTCAGGTTCTCATGCTCTATTTGGATGGACGATCCTATCAGCAAATTGCTGTCGAGTTGAAGCGCCACGTCAAGTCTATTGATAATGCATTACAGCGAGTAAAGCGCAAGCTAGAGCGCTATTTGGAAGGAAGAGAGATTCATCTGTAGAGAATCTCTCTTTTTATTTTGGAAGCAAAAGGACTTCTTCTTGTCAAGTCATTTTGTTTGACATGGGTATTTCGGTGTGATAAATTTATTTAGGTAGCCATAGACTCTTATCTCTCTGTTCTATGGTTACTTAGGTGAATGAAATGGTCTGGAAAAAGTAGCGGTTTTCCCGTACTATTTATCATCGGGGTACTTTTTACTAATAGCAGGTTTGAAATGAGATGGAGGTGGCAATAAATGCGAGTAAACATCACGTTGGCGTGCACCGAGTGTGGCGAGCGTAACTATATCTCCACAAAGAACAAGCGCACCACTACTGAACGTGTTGAACTGAAAAAGTATTGCTCCCGTGACAAGAAGCAAACCCTTCATCGCGAGACGAAGTAATGGTTGATGCGACGAAGTCAGGGGGTGGCAAAGTGGGTTTTTTATCACGAATCGGAACCAGTTTTCGCCGTACCGGTGGTTTTTTTAGTGACGTAATGTCCGAGCTAAAGAAAGTCCGTTGGCCCAACCGTAAAGAATTGACGTCCTATACGCTCGTTGTTCTTGTTACAGTTGTGCTCCTGGCAATATTCTTCTTCGTCGTTGATTTGGGTATCTCGCGCTTGATCGATTTGATTCTAGGAACGTAATTATGCAAGTCTTAGGAGGGACGGACGGTTATCGTCCTGTTGGATATGGAAAAAGCATGGTATGTACTTCATACGTACTCAGGTTACGAAAACAAGGTGAAAACCAATCTGGAGAAGCGACTCGAGTCGATGGGCATGGAAGACAAGATCTTTCGCGTTCTTGTTCCCACTGAAGAAGAGGTGGAAACCAAGGATGGTAAAAAGCGCACCGTCACGAAAAAAGTGTTTCCTGGATACGTCCTTGTTGAAATGGTGATGACGGACGACTCTTGGTATGTCGTGCGCAACACCCCTGGGGTTACCGGCTTTGTCGGATCCACGGGTGCTGGCTCTAAACCGACAGCGCTGCGTCCTGAAGAGGCCGATACGATTCTTAAGCAAATGGGAATCGAAATTCCCAAGATCAGAGTCGATTTTGCTCTCCGCGATATGGTGCGCGTCACAGATGGTCCGTTTACTAATCGCACCGGGGAGATTATCGAGATTTACCCGGACAGGCAGAAGGTTCGCGTGTTGGTGGACATCTTCGGTCGCGAAACACCGGTAGAGCTAGACTTTACACAAGTTCAACAATTGGATTAGGATTCAACTTGAAAAGTATCGCGCTATGTGGTACATTTCATTTTGTTTTAACAATCCCACAACACTAATTGGGGTTTCTTGCACTCTCACTATAGATCGAAAGTCTTTTGCTAGACTTTCAAAAAACGGTGGGAGGGGGCATTCCCCCGTAATAACCACATGTGAAGTAAGGAGGTGTGTTACGTGGCTAAGAAGGTTATCCGCGTAATTAAATTACAAATCCCAGCAGGTAAAGCGAATCCTGCACCTCCAGTAGGTCCGGCTCTCGGTCAAGCTGGTGTAAACATCATGGGATTCTGTAAAGAATTCAATGCTCGCACTGAAAGCGAAGTAGGTATGATCATTCCGGTGGAGATCACCGTGTTTGAAGACCGTTCTTTCACTTTTATCACAAAAACTCCTCCAGCTGCAGTTCTGTTGAAGAAAGCTGCTGGTATCGAGTCCGGTTCTGGCGTACCAAACAAAACAAAGGTTGCTACGCTGAAACGTGATAAAGTTCGTGAAATCGCAGAACTGAAGCGTCCTGACCTGAATGCTGCATCCGTAGAAGCGGCTATGCGCATGGTAGAAGGTACAGCTCGTTCTATGGGTATCGTAATCGAAGACTAATTGTCTTGAGTGCAAGGGGGCACAGACGTTGTGCCCCCCTGTCTGTGGGAGGATCAACCGCTACGACCACATTGAAGGGAGATTTAATCATGGCGAAAAAAGGTAAGAAATATCAAGAGGCTGTAAAGCTCGTTGATAAAAACAAAGTATACGAAATAGCTGAAGGCGTTGAGCTGGTTAAAAAAGCAGCTACAGCTAAATTCGATGAAACTGTTGAAGCAGCTTTCCGTTTGGGCGTAGACCCTAAGCGTGCTGACCAACAAATTCGTGGCGCAGTTGTATTGCCACATGGTACTGGTAAAGTACAACGTGTTCTCGTATTCGCAAAAGGCGAAAAAGCGAAAGATGCAGAAGCAGCTGGCGCAGACTTCGTAGGCGATGCAGACATGATCGCAAAAATTCAAGGTGGCTGGTTCGACTTTGACGTTGTAGTAGCTACTCCTGATATGATGGGTGAAGTAGGTAAATTGGGTCGTGTACTCGGTCCAAAAGGCCTGATGCCAAACCCTAAGACCGGTACAGTTACTTTCGATGTAACAAAAGCGGTTAACGAAATCAAAGCAGGTAAAATTGAGTATCGTGTAGACAAAGCGGGTAACATCCACGCTCCTATCGGAAAAGCATCCTTCGATGCTGACAAACTGGTAGAAAACCTGGCTGCTCTGACTGAAGCACTGAACCGTGCGAAACCAGCTGCTGCTAAAGGTGTTTACATGAAAAACGTAACCCTGAGCTCCACTATGGGCCCTGGCGTACGCGTAGCTGTAAAATAATGACACTTGACTTCCTTTATGGGAGTTGTTAAGATAGTCCCTGTTGATGAAAAGAATATGCCGTAGACAGAAGGCGCGGTGCTTGTGAGAGTAACGCTTAATATCCCTCCGAGGCGTGTAATGTACGAATGAGGAAACGCTGTTTTCCTTTGACGATATAGCATTATGCCCTCGTGAGTCTGCGAGGGCATTCTTCATTTTCTAGGATTAGAGCACGGGAGGTGTAATCAATGGCAGAAATTCGTCCAACCGTTATTCGTGAAGAAAAGGTACAAGCGATCAACGAAATCGCAACTAAGCTTCGCGAAAGCCAAACCACAGTGGTAGCTGACTACCGCGGTCTGACAGTAGCACAAGTAACTGAGCTCCGTAAGCAATTGCGTGAAGCTGGTGTTGAGTTCCAGGTGTTGAAAAACTCCCTGACTCGTTTGGCTACTGAGAAGGAAAGCCTGACTGAACTGGATCAATATCTGACTGGACCAAACGCTCTGGCGTTCTCCAAAGACGATATCATCGCTCCAGCGAAAGTTATCGCTGAATTCGCTAAGAAAAACGACAAGCTGGAAATCAAGGGTGGCGTTATCGAGGGTAAAGTAGTTGATGCTGAGCAAATTAAAGCTCTGGCTTCCCTGCCGAACCGCGAAGGTCTCTTGTCCATGCTTCTTTCCGTCCTGCAAGCTCCAATGCGCAACGTTGCACTGGCAGTCAAAGCAGTGGCAGAACAAAAAGAAGGTCAAGGCGCTTAATCGCCTGATCGGTTAATGTTTTACAAATACTATTCCTTGAATGGAGGATTTACAAATGTCTAAAGACCAAATCTTGGAAGCCATTAAAGGCATGTCCGTTCTCGAACTGAACGATCTGGTAAAAGCAATTGAAGAAGAATTCGGCGTAACTGCTGCTGCTCCTGTAGCTGTAGTTGCTGGTGGCGGAGCAGAAGCTGCTGCTGAGCAAACTGAGTTCACTGTTAACCTGGTAAGCGGCGGCGCTTCCAAAATCAACGTAATCAAAGTTGTTCGCGAGCTGACTGGCTTGGGTCTGAAAGAAGCAAAAGACCTGGTAGACAACGCTCCAAAAACACTCAAAGAGGGCGTTTCCAAAGACGAAGCAGAAGCTCTCAAAGCAAAACTCGAAGAAGCTGGCGCACAAGTAGAAGTAAAGTAAGTTAGCTTCCTTTAGGAAATCCCCTTGCCTGCGGCAGGGGGTTTTTCTGTAAGGTTTTAATGAATGTATGTTGAAACGATGAGGAAGGGTGAATCACACGTGGCAGACCACTACTACACCAATCGACCGGGTGCTGCACATGACGAACAGCAATTCACGTTTATGCTCCGTGGTAATGAGCTTCGTTTCATTACGGATGCAGGCGTTTTTTCCCGAGATCGGATTGACTTTGGAAGTGTATTGCTCATCGAGAACATGGAAATCGACAGTCATGCGCGTGTGCTCGATGTGGGCTGTGGGTATGGTCCGATGGGCTTGACGGCTGCCAGACTTGCTGAGCATGGTCGGGTAACGTTGATCGATGTGAATGAGCGTGCGGTGAACCTGGCTCGTCGTAATGCAGAAGCAAACGGAATAAAAAATGTTGAGGTTCGAGTGAGTGATGTCTACAGCGGCGTGCAAGGCGAGCAGTTTGATGTCATTCTGACCAACCCGCCGATTCGTGCGGGTAAGGAAATCGTTCATCGCATTTTTGTGGAAGGTTACGATCTGTTAGTGGATGGTGGAGAAATGTGGGTTGTTATTCAAAAGAAACAAGGAGCCCCATCTGCATGGAAGAAGCTACAGGAAACGTACCGCGAAGTAATAGAGGTAGATCGGGAAAAAGGTTATCACATATTCCGGGCGATCAAATAAGCAAGAAGAAATCATTAGAAAAGTTTTCTTGACGCGAATAATTGAATGTGATAGCATTATAAAATGTCAATATGGGATAAATGTCTATTTTTCAGCAATTCCCTGTCTGTCAAGCGTTTCTACTTTTTTCCTTAGATAGGAATGTTTGCGTGAAAACATGGGAATTCTTTTAAAATAGAGTTTCTCTGGGTTAAAAATGGTTGAAACTACTTTAACCCATTTTTATTTTTAGGCATTCGAATGCAACTGAAAGAAGTTGCCGAATGCCGAGTTTCTATGTGTGAAAACACAACCTGAGGGGTGAATAAGTTGGCAGGTAAAGTGATTCAAAGTGGCCGACACCGCCAGCGTCGTACGTATTCACGTATTAACGAAGTGCTGGGCCTTCCAAATCTCATCGAGATTCAACAAAAGTCCTACCAATGGTTCCTTGATGAGGGGCTCCGTGAGATGTTCCAAGACATTTCGCCAATCCAGGACTTCACAGGTAATCTCGTGCTGGAGTTTATCGACTACAGCTTGGGAGAGCCGAAGTACGATGTTGACGAGTCGAAAGAACGTGACGTCACCTATGCGGCGCCTCTGCGTGTGAAGGTACGTTTGTTGAACAAAGAGACGGGTGAAGTGAAGGAACAAGAGGTATTCATGGGGGATTTCCCGCTCATGACAGAAACGGGAACCTTCATTATTAATGGTGCTGAGCGCGTTATTGTCAGCCAGCTTGTTCGTTCCCCCAGTGTATATTACAACACCAAAGTGGACAAAAACGGCAAGCAGACGTTTACAGCTACAGTAATCCCGAACCGGGGCGCTTGGCTGGAGCTGGAGACAGATGCGAAGGACGTTATTTATGTCCGCATCGACCGTACGCGAAAAATCCCGGTAACGGTTCTTTTGCGTGCGTTGGGCTTTGGTTCCGACATTGAGATTCTCAACTTGCTGGGTGAAGATGAATACATCAAGAACACGCTGGAAAAAGACAATACCGATTCTACGGAAAAAGCGCTCATTGAAATCTACGAGCGTCTTCGTCCGGGTGAGCCACCAACAGTCGAGAATGCGAAGAGCCTCTTGATCTCTCGTTTCTTCGACCCTAAGCGCTATGATTTGGCTTCTGTTGGTCGTTATAAAATGAACAAAAAGCTTCATTTGAAAAACCGTCTGTACAACCAACGTCTGGCTGAAACATTGATCGATACGACAACAGGTGAAATTTTTGCTGAAGCAGGTCAAATGATTGACCGTCGTGTCCTGGAACGTATTGTGCCAGCGCTGGAAGGTAATGTCGGCTTTATCGACGTTCGCACGCATGGCGGAGTATTGGAAGATGAAGCGATTCATTTGCAATCTATCAATATTTTCTCTCCGATTGAAGATGGCAAGATCATCAAAGTAATCGGAAACGGAAATGTAGATAAGTCCTTCAAACATATTACGCCGGCGGATATCGTATCGGCGATCAACTATTTCATGAACCTCCTGCACAGTGTAGGTTCCACAGACGATATCGACCACTTGGGTAACCGTCGTCTGCGTTCCGTGGGTGAACTGTTGCAGAACCAGTTCCGTATTGGTCTGTCCCGTATGGAGCGTGTGGTTCGTGAGCGCATGTCCATCCAGGATCAAAACCAAATTACACCGCAAGCTCTCATTAACATCCGTCCAGTGATTGCCTCACTGAAGGAGTTCTTTGGTAGCTCGCAGCTGTCCCAGTTCATGGATCAAACAAATCCATTGGCTGAGCTGACGCACAAACGCCGTCTGTCCGCACTCGGACCTGGTGGTTTGACGCGTGAGCGCGCGGGCTTCGAAGTACGTGACGTTCACCATTCCCACTACGGTCGTATGTGTCCAATTGAGACGCCAGAGGGACCAAACATTGGTTTGATCAACTCCTTGTCGTCCTTTGCACGCATTAACGATTACGGATTCATTGAAACGCCTCGTCGTAAAGTAGATCCAGAAACAGGCTTCGTGTTGACTGATATCAGTTACTTGACTGCTGATGAAGAAGACGTGTTCAACGTGGCACAGGCGAATCAGCCACTTGATGAAGATGGCCGTTTCGTAAACGACATGGTAATCTGCCGTCGTAAAGGTGAGATCTTGAGCGTACCGCGCGACAAGGTAGACTTCATGGATGTATCGCCGAAGCAGGTTGTATCCGTTGCGACAGCGTTGATTCCGTTCCTCGAGAACGATGACGCCAACCGCGCACTGATGGGTTCAAACATGCAGCGGCAGGCCGTTCCGCTTTTGATTCCACAAGCACCGTTTGTCGGTACAGGTATGGAGCATAAAGCAGCGCAAGACTCCGGGGTGGCGATCGTTGCCAAGCATCCGGGTCAAGTAGAGCGCGTAACGGCTCGCGAAATCTGGATTCGTCGTTACCAAGAAATCGACGGCAGAAAAGTTGCCGGCGATCTCGATAAATACAAAATGCACAAGTTTATCCGTTCCAACCAAGGTACTTGCATCAACCAGCGCCCAATCGTAAGCACTGGAGACTGGATTGAAAAAGGCGATATCGTTGGGGACGGCCCATCCACTGAAAAAGGTGAATTGGCTCTCGGTCGTAACGTAATCATTGCGTTTATGACGTGGGAAGGATACAACTACGAAGACGCGATTCTTCTGAGTGAAAAGCTTGTAAAAGATGACGTGTATACGTCTATCCATATTGAAGAATACGAGTCCGAAGCTCGCGACACCAAGCTGGGTCCAGAGGAAATCACTCGCGATATTCCAAACGTCGGGGAAGATGCTCTGAAAAACCTGGACGAACGCGGTATCATCCGTGTTGGTGCGGAGATTCAGGACGGCGACATTCTCGTTGGTAAGGTTACACCTAAAGGGGTTACTGAGCTGACAGCAGAAGAACGCCTCCTGCATGCCATCTTCGGTGAAAAAGCTCGTGAAGTTCGTGATACTTCCCTGCGCGTACCGCATGGTGGTTCCGGTATCATCGTAGACGTAAAAGTATTTACGCGTGAGAATGGCGATGAATTGCCACCAGGCGTAAACCAACTCGTTCGCGTTTACATCGCCCAAAAACGGAAAATCTCCGTGGGTGACAAAATGGCCGGTCGACATGGTAACAAAGGGGTTATCGCCCGCATCATGGCGGAAGAAGATATGCCGTTCCTGCCAGATGGTTCTCCAGTAGAGATCGTACTCAACCCGTTGGGCGTTCCTTCGCGTATGAACATCGGTCAGGTATTGGAGACTCACTTGGGTATGGCAGCGAAGCTTCTGGGTATCCACGTAGCAACGCCGGTATTCGACGGTGCACGTCAGGCAGAAGTATTCGAAACGTTGGAAGAAGCAGGTCTGGATCGTGACGGAAAAACGATCTTGTTTGATGGTCGTACTGGTGAACCGTTTGATCGCCGTGTAACAGTTGGTTGTGTATACATGCTGAAACTGGCTCACTTGGTTGACGACAAAATCCATGCTCGTTCTACTGGTCCTTACTCTCTTGTTACGCAGCAGCCGTTGGGTGGTAAAGCTCAATTCGGTGGACAGCGTTTCGGGGAGATGGAGGTTTGGGCATTGGAGGCATACGGTGCTGCCTACACCTTGCAAGAAATTCTTACTGTTAAGTCGGATGACGTCGTGGGCCGCGTGAAAACGTACGAAGCGATCGTTAAGGGCGAAAACGTTCCAGAACCAGGTGTTCCAGAGTCCTTCAAGGTATTGATCAAGGAACTTCAGAGCTTGGGTATGGACGTGAAGATTCTGTCCGGAGACGAGCAGGAGATTGAAATGCGTGAAATGGAAGACGAGGATGAAGGCAACGGTGAAAAACTGAACCTCGTTCTCGAAGGCGGAAGCTTGAACGAAGAGTAAGATTCCGGTACCAAGGGAGGTAACGCCCTGTGATTGACGTGAACAACTTCGAATATATGAAGATCGGCTTGGCTTCCCCCGATAAGATCCGTTCGTGGTCTTTCGGGGAAGTGAAGAAGCCTGAGACGATCAACTACCGCACACTGAAACCGGAAAAAGACGGCTTGTTCTGCGAACGCATCTTTGGACCAACCAAGGACTGGGAATGCCATTGCGGTAAATACAAGCGTGTTCGTTATAAAGGTGTAGTGTGTGACCGTTGTGGCGTGGAAGTGACCCGCGCCAAAGTACGGCGTGAGCGTATGGGGCACATTGAACTGGCTGCCCCAGTTTCTCACATCTGGTACTTCAAAGGGATTCCAAGCCGTATGGGCTTGGTCCTCGACATGTCCCCTCGTTCCCTGGAGGAGGTAATCTACTTTGCTTCTTACGTAGTAACCGATCCAGGTGACACTCCTCTCGATAAAAAGCAATTGCTCTCCGAAAAAGAGTATCGCAACTATCGTGAGAAATACGGCCACTCCTTCCAAGCGATGATGGGAGCAGAAGCGATCAAACGCCTGCTTGCAGAAATCGATCTGGATAAAGACGTGGAAACGATAAAAGAAGATTTGAAAACGGCACAAGGCCAGCGTCGCAACCGTGCGATCAAGCGTCTGGAAGTGCTCGAGGCATTCCGCAACTCCGGTAACCACCCGGATTGGATGGTTCTTGACGTACTGCCGGTTATCCCGCCAGAGCTTCGTCCAATGGTTCAGTTGGATGGTGGACGTTTTGCCACTTCCGACCTGAATGACCTGTACCGCCGTGTAATCAACCGTAATAACCGTCTAAAGCGCCTGCTCGAATTGGGTGCTCCTGACATTATCGTACAAAACGAGAAACGCATGCTGCAGGAAGCAGTAGACGCGCTCATCGACAACGGTCGTCGTGGACGTCCGGTAACAGGACCAGGTAACCGTCCTTTGAAATCTCTCAGCCACATGCTGAAAGGTAAACAAGGTCGTTTCCGTCAAAACCTGCTCGGTAAGCGTGTTGACTACTCCGGCCGTTCCGTTATCGTTGTAGGACCTAACCTGAAGATGTATCAGTGCGGTTTGCCTAAAGAAATGGCACTGGAGCTCTTCAAGCCGTTCGTGATGAAAGAGCTGGTTTCCAAAGGCCTCGCTCACAACATCAAGAGCGCAAAGCGCAAGGTTGAGCGCGTTCAGCCAGAGGTATGGGACGTTCTCGAGGACGTTATTCGCGAGCACCCGGTACTGTTGAACCGTGCCCCCACCTTGCACCGTCTGGGTATCCAAGCATTCGAACCAGTTCTGGTTGAAGGCCGTGCGATCCGTCTGCATCCGCTCGTTTGTACAGCGTACAACGCGGACTTCGACGGTGACCAAATGGCGGTTCACGTTCCGTTGTCTGCTGAGGCACAGGCAGAAGCCCGTATTCTCATGCTGGCAGCGCAGAACATCTTGAACCCGAAAGACGGTAAACCGGTAGTAACACCATCCCAGGACATGGTGCTTGGTTCTTACTACCTGACACTGGAACGCGAAGGCGACAAAGGCGAGGGTACGATTTATCGCGATCCTCACGATGCGATTGCTGCTTATCAGCAAGGCTTTATCAGCCTGCAAACGCGCATCGCTCTGCCAGCAAAACGCCTGAGCAAAACCAGCTTTACTGAGCGTCAAGAGAACGCGCTTCTCGTAACGACAGTAGGTAAAGTTATCTTCAATGAAATTTTCCCTGCAGACCTGCCGTTCATTAACGCACCAACGAAAGGCAACCTGCAAAACATGGTTCCTGACGAATACTTTATTTTCGATAAAGGTACCAACGTTACAGAGTTCATCAAGAACCTGCCTGACCCGGGTGCGGTGAAGAAGGGCTTCTTGGGAACCATCATTTCCGAGTGCTTCCGTCGCTTTGGTACGATGAAAACGTCCATGATCCTCGACAAAATCAAGGAACTGGGCTTCACGTACTCGACAAAAGCAGGTATCACGATTGCCGTAGCGGACATCGCGGTACCAGGAAAGAAAAAAGACATCCTTGACGCTGCAGATGAGAAAGTAGCAACTGTCATGACGCAATTCCGTCGCGGTTTGATCACCGAGGACGAGCGCTATGACCGCGTTATTTCCATCTGGTCCAAAGCGAAGGATGAGGTAACAGACGTTTTGATGAAGTCCATGGATAAGTTCAATGCGATTTTCATGATGGCGAACTCCGGTGCCCGTGGTAACGTATCCCAGATCACTCAGTTGGCTGGTATGCGCGGTCTGATGGCAAACCCATCCGGTCGAATCATCGAGTTGCCGATTAAATCCAACTTCCGTGAAGGTCTGACGGTATTGGAATACTTTATCTCCACGCACGGTGCGCGTAAAGGTCTCGCCGATACAGCGTTGCGTACAGCGGACTCGGGTTACCTGACTCGTCGTCTGGTAGACGTTGCTCAAGACGTGATCGTACGCGAAACTGATTGTGGAACAGATAAAGGTATCCGTGTAACAGCAATCAAGGATGGTAAAGAAGAGATCGAGAAGCTGTCTGACCGTCTGACAGGACGTACTTGCTTCGAGACTTTGCGCCACCCTGAGACAAAAGAAATCATCGTGCACCGCAATGAGGAGATCTCTGAAGAGGTTGCCGAGTATATCGAAAAAGAAGGTATTACTTCCGTCTATATCCGTAACGTACTTGCTTGCCGCACCAGCCATGGTGTCTGCAAACTGTGCTACGGACGCAACCTGGCGACAGGAGCCGAGGTGGAAGTGGGAGAAGCGGTTGGTATTATCGCTGCTCAGTCCATTGGTGAGCCGGGTACCCAGCTGACCATGCGTACCTTCCATACCGGTGGGGTTGCGGGAGACGATATTACCCAAGGTTTGCCGCGTATTCAAGAGTTGTTTGAGGCGCGCAATCCGAAAGGGCAAGCAGTCATCTCCGAGATCGATGGTGAAGTCGTCGACATTCGCGAAGGGAAAGATCGTCGCGAGATCGAAGTACGTGGAGAAGCGGAAAACAAAGTGTATGCAGCACCGTATGGCTCTCGCATCAAGGTTTCTGTTGGTGTCAAGCTAAATGCTGGTGATGAGCTCACGGAAGGTTCCGTAGACCCGAAAGAAATGCTCAAAGTTCGCGGTATGCGCGGCGTTTCCAACTACATCTTGCAAGAGGTACAAAAAGTTTACCGTATGCAAGGGGTAGAAATTAACGACAAGCACGTTGAGGTAATGATTCGCCAGATGCTGCGCAAACTGCGTGTTATCGACAGCGGAGATACTGACCTCCTGCCAGGTTCCTATGTTGAGGTGCCAGAATTTGAAGTAGCGAACACAAAAGCCCTCATGGAAGGCAGAAGTCCAGCAGTAGGTCGTCCGGTTCTTCTCGGGATCACCAAAGCATCCCTCGAAACCGACTCCTTCCTGTCGGCAGCATCCTTCCAGGAAACGACTCGTGTTCTTACCGATGCAGCGATCAAAGGAAAAGTGGACCGCTTGCTAGGTTTGAAAGAGAACGTTATTATCGGGAAGCTGGTTCCAGCAGGTACCGGTATGTCACGTTACCGCAATGTAAAAGTAGCTAGTCAAGTAGATTACGAAGCAGAGCTCGAAGCAGCGAAAGCTGAGCAAGAAGCAGTTTCTGTAGAGTAATTGCGGGAAAAGCGCCCATCACCGATTGGTGGGCGCTTTCCTAAATAAAAATATCAAAAGGGCGTTGACAACAACTAGCCCACCTGATATTATATTCAAGTGTGCCTGACATCTGCACTTTGGAGGATATGAGAATCATGTCTTATGAAAAAGTCGAGCGGGCCAAGGACTTGACAATCGGCATTAAGCAAACGATCAAAGCTGTTGAAAACCAACAGGTAGAAGCAGTGTATATCGCTATTGATGCAGATAAGCGTTTGACCCAAAAAGTCGAGCTCCTTTGCAAAGAGAAGGGTGTTCCAGTCATTCATGTAGATTCCATGCATCGCTTAGGCAAAGCGTGCGGAATTGAAGTGGGAGCGGCTACTGCTGCGATTAGAAAAAGTGGTTAACGATGTTTTTGTCTGTGGCTTACAACTTGTGTAATGCTGGACAAGGACTTTCTATTTGACCTAAAAATGACTCACCTGGATCTGTGGTCTTGAAGATTGGGTATTAAGAAGGGAGGTAACATCATGCCTACAATTAACCAATTGGTGCGTAAAGGTCGCGAGGATAAGGTAGTGAAGTCGAAGTCCCCAGCTCTTCAAAAGGGGTACAACAGCTTCAAGAAAAGCCAAACTAACCAAAGCTCTCCTCAAAAACGTGGTGTTTGCACTCGTGTAGGTACCATGACTCCGAAAAAACCGAACTCCGCGTTGCGTAAATACGCTCGTGTGCGTTTGACTAACGGAATCGAGGTAACAGCTTACATCGGTGGTATTGGCCACAACCTGCAAGAGCATAGCGTCGTGCTGGTGCGCGGCGGTCGTGTAAAAGACTTGCCAGGGGTACGCTACCATATCGTTCGTGGTGCACTTGACACTGCTGGTGTGAACAACCGTAAACAAGGTCGTTCCAAATACGGTACTAAGCGTCCGAAGCCAGGTCAAGCAGCAGCGAAGAAGTAATAAAAAAGCGCCTGTGAAGTGGCGTGAATTTATAACGAAAAGAAGGAGGGAATACGATGCCTCGTAAAGGTCCTGTAACCCGTCGTGACGTGCTGCCAGATCCTATTCACAACAGCAAGTTGGTTACTCGCTTGATTAACCGCCTGATGTTGGATGGTAAGCGTGGTGTAGCTCAGAACATTCTCTACAACGCATTTGACATCATCCAGGAGCGCACAGGTCGCAACCCGATGGAAGTGTTTGAAGAAGCACTGAAAAACGTAATGCCAGTACTGGAAGTTAAAGCTCGCCGTGTAGGTGGTGCTAACTACCAAGTACCAATCGAAGTAAAACCGGAGCGCCGTACCACTCTTGGCCTGCGTTGGATGGTTAACTACTCCCGTAACCGTGGAGAGAAAACCATGGAACAACGTCTTGCTAACGAGATCATGGACGCTGCTAACAACACCGGTGCAGCAGTTAAAAAGCGTGAAGACACGCACAAGATGGCTGAAGCGAACAAAGCGTTTGCTCACTATCGCTGGTAGGAATTGAATCGGGTGTCCATATTGGATACCCGTTTATTCTCAAACTCGAGTATGGAAGGAGCATACCTAATGGCTCGCGAGTTCTCTTTGCCGAATACGCGTAATATCGGTATCATGGCTCACATCGATGCTGGTAAGACGACGACTACTGAGCGTATTCTGTTCTACACTGGTCGCGTTCATAAAATTGGTGAGGTGCACGAAGGTGCAGCAACCATGGACTGGATGGAACAAGAGCAAGAGCGTGGTATCACGATCACTTCGGCTGCTACTACTGCTCAATGGAATGGCCATCGAATCAACATTATCGATACGCCAGGCCACGTAGACTTCACTGTAGAAGTTGAGCGCTCCCTGCGCGTTCTTGACGGTGCTGTAACCGTTTTTGACGCAAAAGGTGGCGTTGAGCCGCAAACCGAAACCGTATGGCGCCAAGCTGACCGCTATGGCGTACCGCGCATGTGCTACATCAACAAAATGGATATCATGGGTGCTAACTTTGATATGTGCTTGGGTCAGATCAAATCTCGCCTGGGTGCAAATCCAGTAGCAATCCAATATCCAATCGGTGCAGAAGATCAATTCAAAGGTATGGTTGACCTGATTGAAATGAAGGCAATCGTATATACTGATGACTTGGGTAAAACTTCTGACTCCGCTGAAATTCCTGCTGACATTCTGGCGCGTTGCGAAGAACTTCGCATGGCGATGGTAGAGGCAGCTGCAGAACAAGACGAAGAGCTCATGATGAAGTACTTGGAAGGCGAAGAGCTGACCAACGACGAAATCCGCGTGGCTCTGCGTAAGGGTACTATCGAGTGCAAACTGACGCCGGTAATGTGCGGTTCTTCTTACCGCAACAAAGGTGTTCAGCCTATGCTGGACAACGTTGTTACTTTCCTGCCGTCCCCGGTAGATATCCCTGCAATCAAAGGTACATTGCCAGATACTGAAGAAGAAGTTGATCGTCCTGCTGACGACAACGGTCCGTTCTCTGCTCTTGCGTTCAAGATCATGACTGACCCGTATGTAGGCCGTCTGACTTTCTTCCGCGTATACTCCGGTGTACTGAGTTCCGGTTCTTATGTTCTCAACTCTACCAAAGGTAAACGTGAGCGCGTAGGCCGTATCCTGCAAATGCACGCAAACCACCGTGAAGAGATCCAAACGGTTTACTCCGGTGACATTGCTGCAGCTGTAGGTTTGAAAGATACAACAACTGGTGATACTCTGTGTGATGAAAAGGCTCCTGTAATCCTTGAGTCTATGGACTTCCCAGAGCCAGTTATCTCTGTTGCGATTGAGCCAAAATCCAAAGCAGACCAAGACAAGATGGGTATCGGCCTGTCCAAGCTGGCTGAAGAGGATCCAACGTTCAGAACTCGCACAGACGAAGAGACTGGTCAAACAATCATCTCCGGTATGGGTGAGCTTCACCTGGAGATTATCGTAGACCGTCTGAAACGCGAATTTAAAGTCGAGTCGAACGTAGGTGCTCCACAAGTTGCTTACCGTGAAACATTCCGTAACGCAGCAAAAGTGGAAGGTAAATTCGTTCGTCAGTCCGGTGGTCGTGGTCAATACGGTCACGTTTGGGTGGAATTTGCTCCACTCGAAGCTGGTCAAGGCTTCCAATTCGAAAACAAAATCGTTGGTGGTGTAGTACCACGCGAATACATCCCTGCTGTTCAAGCGGGTATCGAAGAGTCCATGAAAAATGGTGTTATCGCCGGCTTCCCGCTGGTTGATATCAAAGCTACTATCGTAGACGGTAGCTACCATGATGTTGACTCCAACGAGATGGCATTTAAAGTAGCAGGTTCTCTCGCTCTGAAAGAAGCTGCGAAAAAATGTGGCGCTGTATTGCTCGAGCCAATCATGAAAGTAGAAGTTACAATGCCAGAAGAGTACATGGGCGACGTTATGGGCGATCTGAACTCCCGCCGCGGTCGTATCGAAGGTATGGAAGCTCGTGCAAATGCACAAGTAATCCGTGCAATGGTACCACTGTCCGAGATGTTTGGTTACTCCACAATTCTTCGTTCCCGTACCCAAGGCCGTGGCGTTTACTCCATGGTGATCGATCACTACGAAGAAGTGCCTAAATTTATCGCTGAAGAGATCATCAAGAAATCTAAAGGCGAATAATTACAGGTTACAGCTTTATCTTGCAATCAGAAAGGTTTACAATATGGAAGGGACAACCATTCGTAAGGTAAACCTTTCTTCAAACCATAAAACCCTTATCTATAAGGAGGCTTTTCTCTCATGGCAAAAGCGAAATTTGAGCGTAATAAACCACACGTTAACATTGGTACTATCGGTCACGTTGACCATGGTAAAACTACCCTGACTGCTGCTATTACAACTGTATTGGCACAGAGCGGTAAAGCACAAGCTATGAACTATGCTGCAATTGACGCTGCTCCAGAAGAAAAAGAGCGCGGTATCACAATCAACACTGCTCACGTTGAGTACGAAACTGACAACCGTCACTATGCTCACGTTGATTGCCCTGGTCACGCTGACTACGTGAAAAACATGATTACTGGTGCTGCTCAAATGGACGGCGCTATCCTGGTTGTATCCGCAGCTGATGGCCCTATGCCACAAACTCGCGAGCACATCCTGCTCTCCAAGCAAGTAGGCGTACCTTACATCGTAGTATTCATGAACAAATGCGACATGGTAGACGATGAAGAGTTGTTGGAACTGGTTGAAATGGAAATCCGTGACCTGTTGTCTCAATATGAGTTCCCAGGTGACGACACTCCAGTAATCAAAGGTTCTGCTAAAGAAGCTTTGGATAACCCAACTGGTGACTGGGCTAAGAGAATTGTTGAGCTGATGGAAGCTGTAGACTCCTACATCCCAACTCCTGAGCGCGCAACTGACAAGCCGTTCCTGATGCCTGTAGAGGACGTGTTCACGATCACTGGTCGTGGTACTGTTGCTACTGGTCGCGTAGAGCGCGGTGTAGTAAAAGTTGGTGACCAAGTAGAAATCATTGGTCTGGCTGAAGAAACTAAAAACACAACTGTAACTGGTGTTGAGATGTTCCGCAAATTGCTGGATTCCGCTCAAGCTGGTGACAACATCGGTGCTCTGCTGCGCGGTGTAGACCGTAACGACATCGAGCGTGGACAATGCTTGGCGAAACCAGGTTCCGTTAAGCCTTACACGAAGTTCAAAGCAGAAGTTTACGTTCTGTCCAAAGAAGAAGGCGGACGTCACACTCCTTTCTTTGCTAACTACCGTCCACAATTCTACTTCCGTACAACTGACGTAACAGGTATCATCCAACTGCCAGAAGGCGTTGAAATGATCATGCCTGGCGACAACACTGAGTTCACTGTTGAACTGATCGCTCCAGTAGCGATGGAACAAGGTACTCGCTTCGCGATCCGTGAAGGTGGCCGTACAGTAGGCGCTGGCGTTGTAGCTTCTATCGACGCTTAGGTTTTACTGATACACAAAACCCGACAACTTTGGTTGTCGGGTTTTTTTATGTGCATTTATCGAACTTTTAAATAACTCCCATCAAAATCATTCAATTTGCCTCTCGCCGCAATATGCTACAATACCATCAGGATTGGATGGGGGATAGTCGAGATGAAAAATAATGAGCGATTATTGTTTCTTATGCTTGCGGGTGTTGTCACACTGTGGGGCTTGAACGTCGTCATGGTCAAGTATTTAACAACGTTTCCTCCATTATATGTCGCGGCTATACGCATGACTGTCGGTGGAATCTGTTTATCGCCACTCATCTTCTTATACCGGAAGAGTTTGCGTTTTAGCAAAACGGATTGGTTGTTGTTGGCCGGAGTCGGTGCTAGTTCTATCGCGCTTCATCAAATAACGCTTGCAGCCGGTGTTCAATACACGACAGCAGGAAATGCATCGCTTATTCTTGGATTAAATCCGTTGGCAACAGCGCTCTTGGCAATGCTTTTCTTAGGGGAAGGCATGTCGTTGAAAAAAGGGCTTGGCATTGGAATGGGTTTTGCAGGAGTGTTAGTTGTCGTCATCTCTCAGCACGGCGGACTTCATATGAATGGCTGGGGAGATGCTATTATGTTTTTCTCCATGCTCATGTATGTAACGGGTGGTTTACTTATACGCAAATTGGTCGTAAGAGGTGTACCAGTACTCTTAATTACGGCTTTATCGCAAATGTTTGGGGTCATCTTCTTATGGGGAGTCGCATTGACTGTTCAACCAGCTTCCTATTATCTAGCTTTGGATGTTTCTTCGTTCCAGTGGCTTGTGATTTTTGCTTCAGGTGCGCTGTCAACTGCGCTCGGTTCGATCGGCTGGAATTATGGGATACGTCAGCTCGGAGCGAGTCGAACAGCTGTTTTCTTAAATGGAATGCCAATGGCCAGCTTGGTATTTGCGGCGATATTCCTGGGAGAAAGCCTTCAACTCGTACACCTACTAGCATTATGCATGATCGTAGGCGGTGTATATTTGGGATCACGTAGCTTGGTGAGACCGAAAGCTACACGTGCAGCAGCAACCTCTGATATAACAACAAAAGCGTAGGACGGTAATTGTCCTACGCTTTTTCTTATTGATCCCACTTATTGACCATATGGTGAGCAGTTAAACGCAAGCGATCAAAGATTTGCTTTCGAATTTCGCCTTCCAGTTTAGTCAGGGACATGGCTTTATCCATACAAGAGAGCCAAGCCTCTGCTTGTATAGGTCCAATAGGGAATGGCATGTGTCGTGCTCTCAACATCGGATGGCCATGGGCGTCCGAATACAGGCTTGGACCACCGAGAAACTGTGTCAAAAACTGATATTGACGTTCCTTCACGTGGGTTAAATCTTCAGGGAAGAGGTCGTTAATGTCGGGATGTTGCTTTACCAGATCGTAAAAGGTATCGACAAGACGGGCCAAGGTATCTGCACCGCCGATGATTTCATAAGGGGTTTGATTCACATCAGACATTGAGGAAAACCTCCATTTCATAACGAGTACAATCATAAGTATAACGACTTCCTTCTATAATAGATAGATTTCTCGGCGAGTTGGCAGGTAATCCCGCTTGCCTTTCTTCGCAGGAATCTGTAAGATGATCTAGGTGAGTCATTCAGTAGGCACACCATGTACAAAAAAATATACGGAAACCCAAGAAAAAACTTGCGTTGCCCAGATCTTTTTAGTACAATATTGAATGTTGGTCATGGACTTGCGATGATGTGGGAGGTTGCTGACACACCCGGGCCCTTTGCCATGACTGGGGTGCAGGATATTTCCACGGAGAAATGTCTGTTTAAAAAATGGGCGAAAAAGGAGGGACTTCAATGGCAAAGCAAAAGATTCGTATTCGTTTGAAGGCGTATGATCATAAAATCCTGGATCAGTCCGCAGAAAAAATCGTGGACACTGCGAAGCGTTCCGGTGCTAACGTATCCGGTCCAATTCCACTTCCTACGGAGAAAGCAATTTACACGATCCTGCGTGCGGTTCATAAGTACAAAGATTCTCGTGAGCAATTCGAGATGCGTACACATAAACGTTTGATCGATATCTTGAATCCTACACCACAAACAGTAGATGCTCTGATGCGTCTGGATCTGCCGTCCGGTGTGGACATCGAGATCAAACTGTAAGGTCCCAAAAAGCGATACACGCGCAGACGTTGTCTTGATAAGCGTGTTATACCAAGCAACAAACCCTTAAATGGCACCCCTGCGCATCGATGGGGACTTGATACAACATAAAACGTTTTACTGAAATAAGCACAGGAGGTGGCACAAATGACCAAAGGAATCTTAGGGAAAAAACTTGGAATGAGTCAAGTTTTTGGTCCAAACGGAGCAGCGATTGCTGTAACAGTTATCGAGGCGGGTTCTAACGTAGTTCTTCAGAAGAAAGACGTTGCGAACGACGGTTATGAAGCGATTCAAATCGGCTTCGAAGACAAAAAAGAACAGCGCGCTAACAAGCCGGAAAAAGGCCATGCAGCAAAAGCTAACACTGCTCCTAAGCGCTTCGTTCGCGAAATTCGCGGAGTAAACCTCGCTGACTATGAGGTTGGTCAAGAGTTGAAGGCTGACATTTTTGCCGAGGGAGAATTCGTTGACGTTGCCGGCGTTACCAAGGGTAAAGGTTTCCAAGGTGCGATCAAACGTCACAATCAATCCCGCGGTCCTATGGCTCACGGTTCGCGCTACCATCGCCGCCCAGGTTCTTTGGGTGCTGTCGATCCAGGTCGTGTATTTAAAGGCCAAACCCTGCCAGGTCAAATGGGTGGAGACAACGTTACCATTCAAAACCTGGAAGTGGTTAAAGTTATCGCAGAACGCAACTTGATTCTCGTGAAAGGCTCCGTGCCTGGTCCGAAAAACGGCTGCGTACTGGTTTCCACGGCAGTCAAGAAGAACTAGAAAGGAGGAACTGACATGCCGAAAGTAGCTCTTTATAACCAAAGCGGTTCTCAAGTTGGCGAAATCGATCTGGCAGACAGCGTATTTGGGATTGAGCCTAACAGCGCAGTTCTGTACGATGCGATCGTGATGCAACAAGCATCCCAACGCCAAGGTACACATGATGTAAAGAACCGTTCTGAAGTACGTGGTGGTGGCCGCAAGCCATGGCGCCAAAAAGGTACAGGACGTGCACGCCAAGGTTCCATTCGCTCTCCGCAATGGAAAGGTGGCGGTGTTGTATTCGGTCCAACTCCGCGCAAATACGGTTACAAACTGAACCGTAAAGTTCGCCGTTTGGCTCTGAAATCCGCACTCTCCGCAAAAGTACAAAGCAACGAAATTTTGGTTTTGGATGCTCTGAACATTGCAGCTCCTAAAACTAAAGAAATGACAGTTGTTCTGAACAACTTGAAAGCAGATCGCAAAGTTCTGATCGTTACTTCCGAGTACGACCAAAACGTAGCTCTTGCTTCCCGCAACATTCCAGGTGCAAAAATCGTAGATGCTGCAGGCATTAACGTTCTTGATCTGGTAGCGCATGACAAAGTAATCGTGACGAAAGAAGCGATTGCGAAAGTAGAGGAGGTGCTCGCCTAATGAAGAGCCTTCATGATGTCCTTAAACGCCCTGTCATTACCGAGCGCACCACTGACATGATGGCTGAGAAAAAGTACGTATTCGAAGTACCTCTCAAAGCCAACAAGACAGAAATCAAACAAGCAGTTGAAAAAGTATTTGGCGTAAAAGTAGAAGCAGTTAACACAGTTCGTGTACCTGCTAAACCAAAACGCTACGGAAAATACTCCGGTTACACATCCGAGTGGAAGAAAGCAATCGTTAAGCTGACTGATGACAGCAAAGAATTGGCCTTCTACGAGGGAGTATAACCTCGACGACTACCGAAAAGGAGGGTATTAACATGGGTATCAAAAAGTTTAAACCGACTTCTCCTGGTCGTCGCCAAATGACGGTTTCTACTTTCGAGGAGATCACCACGTCGACTCCCGAAAAATCCTTGTTGGCGCCTCTCAGCAAAAAAGCTGGTCGCAACAACCAAGGTAGAATTACCGTTCGTCATCAAGGTGGCGGTCACAAACGTAAATACCGTATTATCGACTTCAAACGTAACAAAGATGGTATCATTGGTCGCGTAGCAACCATTGAATACGATCCAAACCGTTCCGCTAACATCGCGCTGATCAACTATGCAGACGGTGAAAAGCGTTACATTATCGCTCCACAAAACCTGAAAGTGGGCGACCAGATTGTATCCGGAGCAGATGCCGACATCAAAATCGGTAACGCACTGCCAATGGAGAAAATCCCGGTAGGTACTACCATCCACAACATCGAGCTGAAACCTGGTAAAGGTGGCCAATTGGTTCGCGCTGCTGGTACTTCTGCTCAATTGCTTGGTCGTGATGGTGAATTCGTAATCGTACGCCTGTCTTCCGGTGAAACACGCCGCATTCATAACGTATGCCGCGCTACCATCGGTCAAGTAGGTAACCAAGATCACGAATTGCTGAACATCGGTAAAGCAGGACGTTCCCGCTGGTTGGGTATTCGCCCGACAGTTCGCGGTAGCGTAATGAACCCTAACGATCACCCACACGGTGGTGGTGAAGGTCGCGCTCCAATCGGTCGTAAGGCTCCTGTTACTCCTTGGGGTAAACCAACCCTGGGTCTCAAGACTCGCAAGAAGAAAAACAAGTCCGACCAGTACATCATCCGCCGCCGTAAAAAGTAAGGTAGGCTGATACTATAACCGAACGCCTTTGGCGAAGGGAGGTTCACTAATGGGACGTAGCTTAAAAAAGGGTCCTTTCGTGGATGACCACTTGATGAAAAAAGTTGACGAGCAAAATGAAAAGAACGAGAAACGCGTGATCAAAACATGGTCTCGCCGTTCCACCATCTTCCCTGATTTCGTAGGACACACGTTTGCAGTTTACGATGGCCGTAAACATGTACCTGTATACGTATCGGAAGACATGGTTGGTCATAAATTGGGTGAATTCGCACCAACTCGTACCTTCAAGGGTCACGTCGACAACGACAAGAAGTCCAAGAAGCGCTAATTTTCTCTTGACAGAGAGGAGGTACAAAGATGGAAGCAAAAGCAGTTGCTCGGAATATTCGCATCGCGTCTCGTAAAGTCCGCCTGGTGGTTGACTTGATCAGAGGCAAGCAAGTAGGTGAAGCTTTGGCGATCTTGAAACACACGCCAAAGGCAGCTTCTCCAGTTGTTGAAAAGCTCCTGAAGTCGGCTATTGCAAACGCTGAGCACAACTATGAGCTGGATCCAAATAGCTTGGTAGTTGGCAAAATCTTCGTAGACCAAGGTCCTACGTTGAAGCGTTTCCGTCCGCGCGCTATGGGTCGCGCTAGCCGCATCCATAAACGCACGAGCCACATCACAGTGGTACTAAACGAGAAATAAGGAGGGATTACGTGTGGGTCAAAAGGTAAGCCCGGTAGGTCTTCGGATCGGTGTCATTCGTGACTGGGAGTCCAAATGGTACGCTGACAAGGACTTCGCAACTCTGTTGCACGAAGACTTGAAAATCCGTAAGTATGTAAAAGGGCGTCTGAAGGATGCTGCTGTATCCACGATCGAAATCGAACGCGCAGCTAATCGCGTGAACGTTACGATTCACACCGCTAAGCCTGGTATGGTAATTGGTAAAGGTGGTTCAGAGGTTGAAACTCTGCGCAAAACTTTGACCGAACTGACTGGCAAACGCGTTCATATCAACATCAACGAAGTAAAACGTCCGGATCTGGATGCTACTCTGGTAGCTGAAAATATTGCACGCCAATTGGAAAACCGCATTTCTTTCCGCCGTGCGCAAAAGCAATCGATTACTCGTTCGCTGCGCTCTGGTGCTAAAGGTATCAAAACCTTGGTAAGCGGTCGTCTTGGCGGCGCGGACATCGCACGTTCTGAAGGTTACAGCGAAGGTACTGTTCCGCTTCACACATTGCGCGCTGACATCGACTACGGTACTGCTGAAGCACATACCACTTATGGTCGCATCGGTGTTAAAGTGTGGATCTATCGTGGAGAAGTCCTTCCAGCGAGAAAGAACGTCGCTACTGAGGAAGGAGGCAAGTAATCATGTTGACGCCAAAACGCGTGAAACACCGTAAACAACACCGCGGGAAAATGGCAGGTAACGCAAAAGGCGGTACCACTGTTGCGTTCGGTGAATACGGATTGCAAGCAATGGAACCATCTTGGGTAACCAACCGTCAAATCGAGGCTGCCCGTATTGCAATGACCCGTTACATTAAACGTGGTGGTAAAGTCTGGATTAAAATTTTCCCTGACAAACCAGTTACACAAAAACCGCTCGAAGTACGGATGGGTTCCGGTAAAGGTTCTCCTGAGAAATGGGTAGCGGTAGTGAAGCCAGGCAAGATCATGTTTGAACTTGCTGGTGTTCCTGAAGAAGTCGCTCGCGAAGCTATGCGTCTGGCTATGCACAAACTGCCTATCAAGTGCAAGTTCGTGAAGCGTGAAGAAGTGGGTGGTGACGCACATGAAGGCTAATGAGTACCGTAATTTGACCACTGCCGAGCTCGAACAAAACGTTACTTCTTTGAAAGAAGAGTTGTTCAACCTTCGTTTCCAGTTGGCTACGGGTCAACTCGAAACCACATCTCGCATCAAACAAGTGCGTAAGGATATTGCTCGTGCGAAAACCGTCCTGCGCCAGAGAGAATTGGGAATCGGCTAATTATAGGAAGGAGGTTTGAACGATGACCGCAGATCGCAATATGCGTCGAACCGTTGTAGGTCGCGTCGTTTCCGACAAGATGGATAAAACCATTGTTGTTCTTGTTGAAACTTACAAGACACACCCATTGTACGGTAAACGCATGAAATTCTCCAAAAAGTTCAAGGCTCACGATGAGAACAACGCAGCAAAAGTTGGCGACATCGTAGAAATCATGGAAACTCGTCCATTGTCTAAAGACAAGCGTTTCCGTATGGTACGCATCGTTGAAGAGGCAGTAATCGTATAAGTCAGATTTTCGGATAGATAAATCCGAAAGGAGGAACAGTAAATGATCCAAACTCAAACGAGATTGGCTGTTGCTGACAACTCCGGTGCTAAGGAACTCATGTGCATCAAGGTTCTGGGTGGTTCCGGTCGCAAAACGGCGAACATCGGGGATGTTATCGTGTGCTCCGTAAAATCCGCTACACCCGGCGGCGTTGTCAAGAAAGGTCAAGTAGTTAAAGCGGTTGTAGTACGCACTGCAAGTGGCGTTCGTCGTAACGATGGTTCTTACATCAAGTTCGATGAGAATGCAGCTGTAGTTATCAAAGACGATCAATCCCCTCGTGGTACTCGTATCTTTGGACCTGTGGCTCGTGAGCTCCGCGATAAGGATTTCATGAAGATCATCTCTCTGGCTCCAGAGGTTATCTAATTGAACGGCAAAACTCAGGCAGTTTGTTCGATAGGAGGTGCACCAAGCGATGCACGTTAAAAAAGGCGACACTGTTATCGTAAATGCGGGCAAAGATAAAGGCAAAAAAGGTCGCGTTCTCGCTGCTTATCCAAAGAAAGAACGCGTTCTGGTTGAAGGTATCAACCTCGTGAAGAAACACAGCCGTCCGTCCCAAGCTAACCCGCAAGGTGGCATTGTGACTCAAGAAGCAGCTATTCACGTATCCAACGTATCTTTGATCGATCCGAAGTCCGGAAAAGCTACTCGCATCGGTTACAAAGTTTTGGATAACGGCAAGAAAGTTCGGTACGCGAAAAAGTCTGGCGAAGTACTCGACAAGTAGTCAGGTTGGAAAGGAGGATATCCTAGATGGCAACAAGATTGAAAGAAAAGTATACGAGCGAAATCGTGCCTGGTTTGATGAGCAAGTTCAACTACACTTCCATCATGCAAGTGCCGAAAGTAGAAAAGATCATCATCAATATGGGTGTTGGCGAAGCGGTAGCTAACGCTAAGTCCTTGGATACTGCAATTGAAGACCTGCAAATCATCGCTGGTCAAAAGCCTGTATTAACAAAGGCTAAGAAATCCATCGCGGGTTTCAAATTGCGTGAAGGTATGCCGATCGGTGCAAAGGTTACTCTGCGCGGCGAGCGTATGTACCACTTCCTCGACAAATTGATGAACGTATCTCTCCCGCGTGTTCGTGACTTCCGTGGAATTTCTTCCAAGGCTTTTGACGGTCGCGGTAACTATACACTTGGTCTGAAGGAACAACTGATCTTCCCTGAGATCGAGTACGATAAAATTGATAAAGTTCGTGGTATGGACATCGTTATTGTTACTTCCGCGAAAACGGATGAGGAAGCTCGTGAGTTGCTGACTCAAATGGGTATGCCATTCCGTAAATAAAACCCACTCGTAAGGAGGGAAGAATGTGGCAAAGAAATCAATGATCATCAAGCAACAGCGGCAGCCGAAGTTTGCAGTACGCGCGTACACTCGTTGCGAGCGTTGCGGACGTCCTCACTCCGTATTGCGCAAATTCAAACTCTGCCGTATTTGCTTCCGTGAACTTGCTTATAAAGGTCAAATTCCAGGCGTGAAAAAAGCAAGCTGGTAATTTGAAACGGGAAGGAGGTTTTCTCTCATGGTTATGACTGATCCAATCGCAGATATGTTGACACGAATTCGTAACGCCAACATGGTTCGCCACGAGAAAGTGGAAATCCCGGCGTCCACCATCAAGAAGGAAATCGCGCGCATTCTGAAAGAAGAAGGCTTTATCCGCGATGCGGAGTTTGTTGAAGACAACAAACAAGGAATCATCCGCGTATTCCTGAAATATGGTGCAGGCAACGAGCGTGTCATCACAGGTCTGAAACGTATCTCCAAGCCAGGACTTCGTGTTTATGCAAAGAACAATGAAGTACCTAAGGTTTTGGGTGGTCTCGGTTGCGCGATCATCTCTACATCCACTGGTGTAATGACTGACAAGCAAGCTCGTCAAGCACACGTTGGTGGAGAGGTTCTCGCATACATTTGGTAATTAACAGATTGTAAATAGCACAGGAGGTGCACCACATGTCTCGTGTCGGTAGAAAACCGATCGTGGTCCCTGCAGGCGTTACCCTCACTCTGAACGGTACTGAGCTGACGGTAAAAGGCCCTAAGGGTCAACTCGTTCGTAGCTTCCATGAAGATATCAAAATCAACATCGCTGAAAACGAAGTAGTTGTTGAGCGTCCAAGCGATAACAAACTTCACCGTTCCCTGCATGGTACGACTCGTGCGCTGGTATCCAACATGGTAACTGGCGTATCTGAAGGCTTCACTCGTACCTTGGAACTGGTCGGTGTAGGTTACCGTGCTGCCAAAACTGGCAACGGCGTTACTCTCTCTCTTGGTTTCTCCCACCCAGTGGAAGTTACTCCAGAAGAGGGTATCGAAATCGACGTACCTAACCAAACGACTCTGATTGTTAAAGGTATTAACAAAGAGCGTGTAGGCCAAATTGCTGCTGAGATTCGTTCCCTGCGCAAACCTGAGCCATACAAAGGTAAAGGTATCAAGTACAGCAATGAAGTGGTTCGTCGTAAAGAAGGTAAAAAAGGTAAATAAGCTTCTAGCTTCATGAGAAAGGAGGCCGCTTAATGTTTACGAAAGCTGATAAAAACAAAGCTCGGAAAAAACGTCATCTGCGAATCCGCAAACGCGTGATTGGTTCTACCATTCGCCCGCGTCTGAACGTATTCCGTTCTTCTAAGCACATCTACGCTCAATTGATCGACGATGCAACTGGCGTAACACTGGTATCTGCATCTTCTTTGGATAAAGAGCTGGGCCTGAATAATGGCGCTAACGTGGAAGCTGCTACAGCTGTTGGCACACTGATCGCTAAGCGTGCACAAGAAAAAGGTGCGACTGAAGTGATTTTTGACCGCGGTGGTTACATCTATCATGGACGTATTAAAGCACTGGCAGAAGCAGCTCGTGAAGCTGGTCTGCAATTCTAACAACAAGGAGGGTAAGGAATGCGTATCGACCCTAGCAAATTAGAGCTCGAAGAAAAAGTAGTCGCAGTTAACCGTGTAGCAAAAACGGTTAAAGGTGGACGTCGTATGAGCTTCAGCGCCTTGGTTGTTGTGGGAGACCGTAACGGCCACGTAGGTGCTGGTATGGGTAAAGCTCAAGAAGTTCCAGACGCCATTCGCAAAGCGATTGACGATGCTAAGAAAAAATTGATCCGTGTACCGATGAGAGGAACAACTGTTCCGCACCAAGTACTGTGCCAATTTGGCGCTGGTAAGGTTCTCATCAAGCCTGCTGCCCCTGGTACAGGTGTTATCGCTGGTGGACCTGTTCGTGCCGTACTCGAACTGGCTGGTGTAGGCGATATTTTGAGTAAGTCTCTTGGTTCCAACAATCCTATCAACATGGTCAACGCTACGCTGGAAGGCCTCGGCCGTCTGAAAACAGCGGAAGATGTCGCGAAATTGCGCGGTAAGACTGTTGACGAGTTGTTGGGTTAATAAGGAGGGAATGAACATGGCAAAATTGCAAATCACCCTCAAACGCAGCTTGATTGGTCGCACTGTTGACCAACAAGACACTGTAAAAGCTCTGGGTCTTCGCAAAATCAACTCCACTGTAGTGAAGGAAGATAACGCTGCAATCCGTGGAATGGTTTTCAAAGTGAAGCACTTGGTTGAAGTGAAAGAAGTAGAAGCTTAATTGAACATCTCAATTAGTTAGGAGGTGCAACGTATGAAATTGCATGAACTGCAACCTGCAGAAGGATCCCGTCACACTCGTAAGCGCATCGGTCGCGGTATTGGTAGCGGTACTGGCAAAACTGCTGGTAAAGGTCACAAAGGTCAAAACGCTCGTTCTGGTGGCGGTGTTCGCCCTGGTTTCGAGGGTGGTCAAAACCCATTGTACCGTCGTCTGCCTAAGCGTGGTTTCACTAACATCAGCCGCAAAGAATTTGCGATTGTTAGCTTGGACGCGCTGAACCGTTTTGAAGAGGGCACTGTAGTAACACCTGAGCTGTTGAAAGAAACTGGTGTTATCAGCGCGCTGCGCGACGGTGTTAAGGTTCTTGCTAACGGTGAACTGACTGTGAAGCTGACTGTAAAAGCTCACAAGTTCTCCGGAGCTGCTGCTGAGAAGATCGCACAAGTCGGTGGAACAACCGAGGTGATCTAATGTTAGCGTCCTTAACTAACATTTTCAAAATTAGCGACCTTCGTCGCAAGATCCTTTTTACGCTCATGATGCTGGTTGTATTCCGGATCGGAAGCTTTGTGCCAGTTCCTAACGTAAATGTCGAGTTGCTTCAGGAGAATACAAACCAACTTTTGGGCTTGTTGAACACCTTCTCAGGTGGAGCACTGCATAACTTCTCGGTATTTGCCATGAGTATCTATCCGTACATTACGGCATCGATTATCATGCAGCTGATGTCCATGGATGTTGTGCCTAAGCTTACGCAATGGTCGCGTGAAGGGGAAGTTGGCCGTCGCAAGATTGCCACCGTTACCCGTTACGCTACAATTATCCTTGGGTTGATTCAGTCTGTAGGGATGACAATTGGATTCAACAATATGGCGCCAGGCTTGCTAAAGGATACTTCTATTGGCAGCTATGCACTCATTGCGTTGACACTGACGGCTGGGACCGCATTCTTGATGTGGATGGGGGAACAGATTACGGAGAAGGGGATTGGTAACGGAATTTCGATCCTGATCGTTTCCGGGATTGTCGCTAATATTCCGCAAGGGATTACGACGATTTACACAACTCAGTTTGCTGACCCATCTCAAAACGTATTCTTCAGCATCGTCAAAGTTTTGATCATTCTGTTGGTAATCCTCGCAATCATTGTCGGGGTTATCTTTATGCAGCAAGGTATTCGCAAGATTCCAGTGCAATATGCGAAACGAGTGGTTGGACGTAAAATGTACGGTGGTCAATCTACCCACATTCCGCTGAAAATCAACTCTGCTGGTGTTATTCCTGTTATCTTTGCGGTATCGCTCGTAATGTTCCCTTCAACAATTGCGCAGTTCTGGGTGGATGCATCTGGACAAGGTTTTGCTAACTGGATTTATCACAACTTCCAAGTAAGTCAACCATTAGGAATGTCGCTTTACGCTGTCTTGATTCTCGGTTTCACCTATTTCTACACATTCGTACAGATCAACCCTGTACAAATGGCAGAAAACATGAGGAAAAATGGTGGTTACATTCCTGGTATCCGACCTGGTAAAAACACTGAGGTATTCATTACTCGTACATTAAACCGGTTAACATTGGCGGGCGCTTTGTTCCTGATGGCAATTGCCATTTTGCCATTCTTCTTCAGTAGTATTGCAAACTTGCCGCAATCCATTTTCATCGGCGGTACATCGCTGTTGATCGTGATTGGGGTATGCTTGGATACAATGAAGCAGATTGAAAGTCAAATGATCAAACGCCACTACCAAGGGTTTATCAAGTAATGACTTAGATGTTTAGAGAAAAGCTTCTGTAGCTTTTCCTCATGGGACGGAGGGAATGGACGTGAATATAATTCTGATGGGACTGCCTGGAGCCGGTAAAGGGACACAGGCAGAACGTATCGTAAAAGAGTTTGACATCCCGCACATTTCGACTGGCGACATGTTCCGAGCTGCGGTCAAAAACGAAACGCCGCTCGGACTAGAGGCTAAATCCTACATGGATAAAGGTCATCTCGTCCCAGACGAGGTCGTCATTGGTATTGTGCGAGAGCGCCTTTCGATGGAAGACTGCGCAAAGGGTTTCCTATTAGATGGTTTTCCCCGCACAGTTCCTCAGGCGGAAGCGTTGACAGCTACAGTAAAAGAGCTGGGACGCGAAATTGACCATGTAATTAACATCAACGTTCAACGCGAGCAATTGATTGAACGTCTGACCGGTCGCTGGATCTGCCCTGTTTGCGGTGCTAGCTATCACACGATGTTCAATCCTCCAAAAGAGGCTGGCGTATGTGATAAAGATGGTGGTAAGCTGTATCAGCGTGAAGACGACAAGATCGAAGTGGTAACACAACGCCTTGACGTAAATATCGCTCAAACACAGCCACTTATCGACTACTACTCCGCACAGGAACTTCTGCGAGATATCGATGGAGAACAAGATATCCAGGTAGTGTTTGCGGAAATTAAGTCTTTGTTGCGAGGGTAATTGCGAATGATCATCCTAAAGTCGAAAGCAGAACTTGAGGTTATGCGCGAAGCTGGTCGTATCGTCGCACTCACCCATCAAGAACTGGCCAAGGCGATCAAGCCTGGTGTCACGACGAAGCAGCTAGACGAAATTGCCGAGACCTTTATTCGAAGCATGGGAGCAATTCCATCGTTTAAAGGCTATGGTGGCTTTCCAGGAAGTATCTGTGCTTCAGTCAATGAAGAACTCGTACACGGGATCCCAGGTAAACGGGCGTTACAAGAAGGAGACATTATCAGTATCGACATTGGTGCCCAGTTTCAGGGTTACCATGGCGACTCCGCTTGGACGTATCCGGTCGGTATGATTTCAACAGAAAACCAGAAGCTGCTCAGAGTAACGGAAGAGTCGTTGTACAAGGGGCTTGAAAAAGCTGTTCCGGGTGGACGTTTATCCGATATCTCTCATGCGATTCAGGTTCATGCAGAAGCTGCCGATTTCACACTCGTTCGCGAGTATGTGGGGCATGGGATCGGGCAAAACTTGCACGAAGATCCACAGGTTCCTAACTACGGCCCTCCTGATCGAGGACCGCGGTTAAAACCAGGCATGGTGTTGGCTATTGAGCCAATGGTAAATGCCGGCGAGCGTTATGTCCGCACATTGGAGGACAATTGGACGGTAGTAACAGTGGATCGGAAAACTTGTGCTCATTTTGAACACACCATCGCGATTACGGAAGATGGCTATGAGATTTTTACACGGACATAAAAACGGTAGTTCCGAATGGTTCGGGATTGTCGTCCAACGTGTCGACGATAAGTTCGTTGTGTGATCATTTCGCAAAACTCATGGTCCGACTGAAGAGCAGAAGAAAGGAGAGTTTACCATGGCAAAAGATGATGTAATTGAGGTGGAAGGTACGGTAATCGAACCTTTGCCAAATGCTATGTTTCGAGTAGAATTAGAGAATGGACATAAAGTCCTTGCTCACGTCTCTGGAAAAATCCGTATGCACTTTATCCGTATCCTGCCGGGGGATAAAGTAACTGTTGAACTGTCGCCGTACGACTTAACCCGCGGACGTATTACGTACCGCTATAAATAGTAAGCAAAACCCCTAGAAAAGGGAGGCAAGAACCATGAAAGTGAGACCTTCGGTTAAACCGATCTGCGAGAAATGTAAGGTTATCCGTCGCAAAGGTAACGTAATGGTTATTTGTGAAAATCCGAAGCATAAGCAAAAACAAGGGTAAACAAGGAGGTGCTTTTGACACATGGCACGTATTGCAGGCGTAGACTTGCCGCGCGAAAAACGCGTTGAAGTTGCTCTTACCTATATTTTTGGTATTGGCCGCCCCACGTCTCAAAAAATTCTGTCCTCTACTGGCGTAGACATGAACACTCGTGTTCGCGATTTGACAGAAGACGAAGTAAACAAACTTCGTGAGTACATCGACAAAACTGTGAAGGTGGAAGGTGACCTCCGTCGTGAGATCTCCCTCAACATCAAGCGTCTGATGGAAATCGGTTGCTTCCGTGGCATCCGTCATCGTCGTGGACTTCCAGTTCGCGGTCAACGTTCTAAAACAAATGCTCGTACGCGTAAAGGTCCACGCCGTACAGTAGCAAACAAGAAGAAGTAAAGGAGGGTAATCTGACATGGCGAAAAGAAAACAAGCTACAGCAACTCGTACCCGTCGTCGTGACCGTAAGAATGTTGAAGTCGGCGTAGCACACATTCGTTCTACTTTCAACAATACGATCGTCACTATCACGGATCCACACGGTAACGCGATCTCTTGGTCCAGTGCTGGTTCCCTCGGCTTCAAAGGCTCCCGTAAAAGCACTCCATTTGCTGCGCAAATGGCTGCTGAAGCGGCTGCACGCGTTGCAATGGAACACGGCATGCGTTCCCTTGAAGTATCAGTAAAAGGCCCAGGTGCTGGTCGTGAAGCTGCGATCCGTTCCCTGCAAGCTACTGGTCTTGAAGTGAACATGATTAAAGACGTGACGCCAATTCCGCATAACGGTTGCCGTCCACCAAAACGTCGCCGCGTGTAACTGGTTTATATCGTTCAGAACATGTCCATACTAGAATGGTAAATTCTGATTTATAGCTTGTCATGCACGCAAACGGTAAACCGCCGGGGAAATTCCTGAGTGGGCACGTATGCGGCCCACCCCAGGATTTCGACGTTTTGAAGGAGGGTTTGTTTAATGATAGAAATAGAAAAACCAAAAATCGAGGTTGTGGAAGTTAGCGACGACAACTCGTATGGAAAGTTTGTTGTAGAACCTCTAGAGCGCGGATACGGAACTACCCTTGGCAACTCGCTGAGACGAATTCTTCTTTCGTCCTTGCCAGGCGCGGCAGTTCGTACTGTTCAAATCGATGGGGTTCTTCACGAATTCTCCACGGTTGAAGGCGTCGTTGAAGATGTAACCGAGATCATCCTGAACATCAAAGGCTTGGCGCTGAAGATCCATTCCGATGAAGAAAAAGTAATCGAGATCGATGCAGAAGGCGAAGGCGTTGTCAAAGCGGGAGATATCCGTGCTGACAGTGATGTGGAGGTCTTAAACCCTGATCTTCATATTGCAACGTTGGCCAATGGCGGTCGTCTGCATATCCGCATGACAGCTGGACGTGGTCGTGGTTATGTTCAATCTGACGGAAACAAATCTGAGGATCTGCCTATTGGTGTGATTCCGATTGATTCCATCTACACGCCGATCAAGCGCGTTAACTATCAAGTGGAAAATACCCGTGTAGGGCAAATGACCAACTATGACAAGTTAACACTTGAGGTTTGGACTAACGGTAGCATCAGTCCGGAAGAAGCCGTGAGTCTCGGCGCAAAAATCATGACGGAGCACCTGAACCTGTTCGTCGGTCTGACTGACGAGGCGAAGGATGCAGAAATCATGGTAGAGAAGGAAGAGGACAAGAAAGAGAAAGTCTTGGAGATGACTATCGAAGAGCTCGATCTTTCCGTTCGTTCCTACAACTGCTTGAAGCGTGCCGGTATTAATACCGTGCAAGAGCTGACGCAGAAGACCGAAGAGGACATGATGAAAGTACGCAATCTGGGGCGCAAATCTCTTGAAGAAGTTCAAGAAAAGTTAGCTGAACTGGGCCTGTCCCTGCGCAGCGACGATTAGAATAGCAAACCAAGAAGCAAACTTTTGTTCTCTCGATTAAGAGGGAGGTAAACCACATGGCACAACGTAAATTGGGTCGTCGTAGCTCAGCTCGTAAAGCGCTGTTCCGCGACTTGGTAACAGACCTGATCATCAACGAGCGCATCGAAACTACAGAGATGAAGGCGAAAGAACTGCGCCCAATCGCTGAAAAAATCATCACGCTCGCGAAACGTGGCGATCTGCATGCTCGCCGTCAAGTTGCTGCTTTCGTTCGCAAAGAAGTTGCGAATGCTGAAGGCCGTGATGCTGTTCAAAAACTGTTCGATGAAATCGCTCCTCGCTTCAAAGAGCGCAACGGTGGATACACTCGTATCCTGAAAACCGGCCCTCGCCGTGGCGACGCTGCTCCAATGGCGTACATCGAATTCGTTTAATAAATGTAAACTGGTCGTTTACTCAGGTTTTAAGCCGGGTAGATTACCGCGAAAAGGGTGGGGGCAGATCTGGTCATAGGCTGGACTCTGATTCAACCCTTTTTTCTTTCTCATCGAAATACTGCTAGTCAGTTCCCTGTGAAGGCTGGGGAGGTTGTGAATACCTCATGAATGAAGATAACCTGCTGGCATTGCGAGATGTTTCTTATACCTACGATGGTGAGGATGGCCAACGGGTTCCGGTATTACAAGGTGTTGACTTTACCATTCAAAAAGGTTCCTTTGTATCCGTACTGGGTCACAACGGTTCCGGCAAATCAACGATGGCAAAGCTGATGAATGCTCTATTGCTTCCAGAGGGTGGCACAGTGCTTATCAGCGGAATGGATACGAAAGATGGAGAGCTGCTTTGGGAAATCCGACGACATGTTGGCATGGTCTTTCAGAACCCGGACAATCAGATTGTTGGGGCTACAGTGGAAGATGATGTCGCCTTTGGCCTAGAAAACATGGGTGTGGACCCCAAAGAGATGCGAGTTCGAATTGATGAGGCCCTCGTTTCTGTTGGGATGGATTCTTATTTACAGGCACAACCACATCGTCTGTCTGGGGGTCAAAAGCAACGAGTGGCGATCGCAGGGATTATGGCGATGCGTCCTTCTGTCATCATCTTGGATGAAGCGACAGCGATGCTTGATCCACAAGGGAGAATGGAAGTGCTGAATCTGGCTCGTCAACTGAACCGTGATGAGGGACTCACGATCATTAACATTACCCATTTTCCGGAAGAAGCCATCTATTCGGATAAGGTCATCGTCATGAATGCTGGTGAAGTCCTGATGGAAGGTAAGCCGAGTGAAGTGTTTAATGAAGTAGATCGTTTGAAACAGGTGGGACTGGATGTGCCATTTGCCGTTCGACTGCGACATGCGCTTCATTCTAAAGGGATTGATTTACCGTTTGTCCTGCATCAAGAGGAGCTGGTGGAGCACGTATGCAAATTACTTTTGACCAAGTAAGCCATATCTACGCAAAGGGAACACCGTTCGAACGAGTTGCCTTACACAATATTTCGTTGACGATTCCATCCGGTTCGTTTGTCGGAATTATTGGCCACACGGGCTCAGGTAAGTCAACGCTGATTCAGCACTTGAACGGGTTGCTGATGCCTAGTACAGGGCAAATTACCCTGGGTGATGCGGTCATTACTCCAAAGCGCCGATTACCCCATGCTCAAAGGCGCGATATTGGGCTCGTCTTTCAATATCCCGAACATCAGTTGTTTGAAGAAACGGTTGCGAAGGATGTTGCTTTTGGACCGCTCAATTTTGACTTGCCAACGGAAATGGTGGAAGCACGCGTAAAGGAGTCCCTTGAAATTGTCGGCCTGGATTATGCCACGATCAAGGATCGCTCGCCGTTTCATTTGAGTGGCGGGCAAATGCGACGTGTTGCTTTGGCTGGTGTTCTTGCCATGCAGCCGAAGGTTCTGGTATTGGATGAACCAACAGCGGGTCTTGATCCTGCGGGACGAGTAACGATTCTGGAAGGGATCTACCGGATTCATCGGGAACAAAACCTTACGACACTATTGGTCACGCACAGCATGGAAGAGGCAGCCCGCTATGCAGACTATTTGCTTGTGATGGCACAAGGTCAAGTAGCTTTGCAGGGGAAGCCAGAGGAAGTATTCATGCATGTGAATCGTCTCCGAGAGCTGTCTTTGGATGTACCGGAAACGGTGGCTCTCGTATCGCAAATGAATCAAATGCTGCCGGACAAGGCTAGTCTGCCGAGCTCCCTTTATCGGGAGGAAGAGCTGATTGCCCATCTGCTGGAACGACTGTCCGTACCAAAGGAGGGCTAGGCATGCTGCAGAATATCGCAATTGGTCAATACGTACCAGGGCAATCTTTTTTACATCGTGTAGATCCGCGAAGCAAGCTTCTCTTCATCATTCTTTTTGCTACCTTGATTTTTCTGGCTAACAATACGGTTACTTACGCCATACTCGTTGGTTTTACCTTGTATGCTGCATTTCTTTCTAGGCTTTCATTGTCCTATATATTAAAAAGCTTAAAGCCTGTCTGGATCCTGATTTTGTTTACCGTTGTCTTGCATATTTTTATTACAAAAGGCGGGACGGTCTACTTTCAGTGGGGATGGTTTACAGTAGAAGAACAGGGAGTTCGCCAAGCGATCTTCATTTCTTTGCGCTTGGGACTTTTGATTCTCATTAGCTCCTTGCTCACACTGACAACCTCTCCAATCGATTTAACAGAAGGGTTGGAGCGATTACTAGGACCACTAGGGAAGATCGGCATACCGGTTCATGATATAGCCCTGATGATGTCCATTGCACTCCGTTTCATTCCGACCCTGATGGAAGAAACGGATAAAATCATCAAGGCGCAGACCGCCAGAGGGGCCAATTTCACCAGTGGAAGTCTCGTACGCAGAGCCAAGAACCTGATTCCGATCGCTATCCCATTGTTCGTTAGTGCGTTTCGACGCGCTGAAGAGCTGGCTTTGGCGATGGAAGCGCGTGGCTATCGCGGGGGAGTGGGGAGAACGCGGCTGAATAAGCTGACGTTCACATGGCGTGATGGAGTCGTAGCTGTTGTGAGTGTGATCTTGGTAATCGTGATTGGATGGTGGCGCACATGAAGCGACTGCGATGTGTATTGGCATATGACGGAACTGACTTCAGCGGTTTTCAGGTACAGCCAGATCAAGTAACGGTCCAGGGTGAAATTGAAGCCGCATTGAATCGGGTTACCGGAGAGGATATCCAAGTCTCTGGTTCAGGCCGGACAGATGCGGGTGTTCATGCGCGCGGTCAAGTAATTCACTTTGACACGTCTAGTAACATTCCGATGGATAAATGGCGGTTTGTGTTGAACAATCAGTTGCCTGATTCTATTGTCATTCGGACAGTAGAAGAGGTCGATGCTTCTTTTCATGCGCGTTTTGACGTGCAAGTAAAAGAATATCGATATTGTATCAACAACAATCCAGTGGCAGATGTTTTTCGACATCGTTACGCCGACCATGTCCGGTTTCCGTTAGATGTGGACGCGATGCAGCAGGCTGCTCATTATTTGGTGGGTGAACATGATTTTACTTCCTTTTGCTCGGCAAAGACATACGTCGAGGACAAGGTCCGGACTGTGTACGGGCTCACCGTGGAAAAAATCGGAGACGAGGTATGGGTGACATGCCGAGGCAACGGTTTTTTGTACAACATGGTTCGAATTATTGTGGGAACTTTGGTTGAAGTTGGGCAAGGAAAAAGAAGCCCTACTGAACTGAGGGAAATCCTCGCCGCATGTGATCGGGAAAAGGCAGGTAAGACTGCGCCAGCCAAGGGTCTGACCATGTGGGAAGTCGTCTACTAGTTCTCAGATTTCCAACTATTAGACGAACGAGCAGCACTTGACTATGGAGCGTCTATGTAGTACGATATTCCTTGGTATTTTAACCCCGCCTAGCCCCACTCTAGCCCCGGGATTGAAAGACAAGATCGTGTTTACATGGAACACCTGGAAGAGTTGCTCACCCGTAACAGCAATTATCTTCCATTGCAAGTTTCGGTTGTTTTTGGTTATAAGTAGATGGATATGTGTTAGGTAAGATATTTAGGAGGGACAAAAATGCGTACCACATATATGGCGAAACCGCTCGAAGTTGAGCGCAAATGGTACATCGTTGACGCTGAAGGCCAAACGCTGGGTCGTCTGGCGAGCGAAGTAGCTTCTATCCTGCGCGGAAAACTGAAACCAGAATTCACTCCTCACGTTGACGCTGGCGATTTCGTAATCGTAATCAACGCTGACAAAGTGAAATTGACTGGTAACAAACTGAATGACAAAATTTACTACACTCACTCCCTGTATCCAGGTGGTTTGAAAAAAACCACTGCTGGCGCAATGCTGAATAAGCGACCAGATCGTATGTTCGAACTGGCGGTAAAAGGCATGCTGCCTAAAAACAGCCTGGGACGTCAAATGTTCACCAAGCTGAAAGTATACGCTGGAACTGAGCATCCGCACGCAGCACAAAAACCAGAAGTTTGGCAAATTCGCGGTTAAGGTAAAGGGAGGAAATATACGTGGCACAAGTACAATACTACGGTACAGGTCGTCGTAAGCACTCCGTAGCACGCGTTCGCCTGGTTCCAGGTGAAGGTCGCATCGTGATCAACAAGCGTGAAATGGATTCTTACTTTGGTTTGGAAACACTGAAATTGATCGTAAAACAACCACTCGTTCTGACTGAAACTCTTGGTCGTTACGATGTATTGGTTAACGTAAACGGCGGCGGAACCACTGGTCAAGCTGGTGCAATCCGTCACGGCGTTGCTCGCGCTCTGCTGAAAGCAGATCCGGAACTGCGCGGCGCTCTGAAACGCGCTGGCTTCCTGACTCGCGACCCTCGTATGAAAGAGCGTAAGAAATACGGCTTGAAAGCAGCTCGTCGCGCACCTCAATTCTCCAAGCGCTAAGAAGCTTGCTATATCAAGGATTATCGCCCTTGGCCTTCATTGGTCAGGGGCTTTAATTTTTCCCCCGAATGAGCCGTGACCATATTTTGACCATATTTGTATGGTCATAGCTCCATGAACTTCTCAAATCGGGATGCAGTTTGCTCTTTGACCGTTCGGGTAACGTGGGTGTAGATGTTCATCGTCATTTTGATATCGGAATGACCGAGACGCTCCTGAACTTCCTTGATGCTGGCACCAGCTTCAAATAAAAGGGAGGCGTGAGTGTGGCGTAAGCCGTGGACTGTAATTGGATGAAGATTGTTTGATTTGGTAATCTCATCTAATTTGTCATTTGGATATGCGAGTCGTAGCGGGGACCCATCTTCACGAGTAAAAACCATTTCATTATCTTTTGAATGGAGATGCACAACCGAAGCTCCAGATTGCCCTGTACGGTATTTTTTGAGTAACCCTGCCGTTGTGTCATCCATGCTGATAAAACGTCTAGAAGCGGCTGTTTTGGACGTCAGAGATACATACTTTCCTTTTTCATAGAACAAAGTTTTGTTGAAATGAATGGTTTTGGCTTTAAAATCGATGTCGCTCCAGCGCAAGGCTAGAACTTCCCCTTTACGTCCGCCAGTGTAAATTAGCAGATGGAACATTATAAAATCCCGCATTGTACACTCGCGCTTCGTAATATCTAAAAATTCTTTGATCTCGCCTTTCTCCCAGTAATTACGTTCGGGTTCATCTGTGCTTACGATAAACTCCTCGTCCTTCTTCGGAATGATCACTCCTTTTAACGGATTGTTTACAAGGATTTCTTTTGATATCGCGTACTCAAATATTTGATTCGCATACATTTTCATGTTGTCGACCGATTTAATTTCTTCAGCAACCTTATTAATCACATCTTGGCAATAAGCTCTACTGATGTCCTTCATTTTTAATTTTCTAAAGTGGGGGAGAATGCGTTTGTTGAATTTGGATAGTACAGCTTTTCGAGTGCTGGGTTTATATGTTCTTGAAATCGTCGACAGTACACAGTATGACTACGCTATAACTGTAAAATGGTTCGTGCCGACGAAGGGCGAGCTTGGTACGTTGGAAGAAGCGTGGGGAATAGTGCGTGAGATTGATGCAGTACGCAAACGATTCAAACTGGTGAGCGACTGGGCAGCAGATTGGATCAATGTAAAGGACCTCGTGAGTGTAGTGAAGTAATTGCAAATAAATGAGCATTTTAAAAAACAAAGGAGGCATGTTGTTTGGACATGTCCCCTTTGTTTTTTAATTATTTTGATGCCGTTTTTTTCCGAATTTTATAGCTAAGTCAATCAATAGTCCAAACAAGAAGTAAATAATGATATGCAGTAAATACCCAGTAGGAAGAATGGTACTATCAGCATCCTGATGTACTTCTATTATCCAATGTCTGAACGGTTCAATATAAACGATGTAATTAAGGATTGGATTCGTTATCGAAAGCAAGATGTGTTTTCCATCATTCCCTAAAAAATCCAAAAGACTAATTAAAATACTTAATAAAGTTAGAGATATACTGAACTTTTTAAGCAAAGTCATTATGTTCACTCTCCTAAATTGTCATTGCTAAATATTATTATATACTAAATATATTGAAAACAATGCCACTTTATGGTAAAAAGAGATAAAATACTATTTCAGGGAGAGGTGTATGTGTTTTCCAGAAAGAGTTCAAGTATCCTGCTTCTCTTTATTATGATCTTCACTTTATGTACATCAGTTAGTTTTGCGGCTGAAGTGAAACCGCTAGCCGATGATCCAGGTGTTTATTACCCTGACACACATACTAAAGCAAAGCCAGGTGATATGTTAGTTTCTAACGCTACCTCTTCGAAAGGATTGACAGGACATGCTGCAATTGTAACTGACAATTTAACTGTCGTGCATATAGGAGGAGTCGGTCAGCATCCTGAAGAGATATCCCTTTCCAGATTTTTTAAACGCTATGATAATAGCGTGAAAGTAATTCGATATACCAGTAGTCGAGATGCAAAAAAAGCTGGGGAATGGGCTAGAACATATGCTAAGGAATATTCAGATGCAGATTACAGTTTAGCAGTTAAATTAAGCGGATTTGACTACACCTATTGCTCAAAAATAGTTTGGCAAGCCTATTACTACGGAGCAGACGTTAATTTAGGTAATAAAAGACCGAATAGCACAACGATATTCGAACCTTACGGTATTTTAGATCTTGACGACACTACTGAAGTTGAGGAAACCGGGGACTGGAGATAATTTACTGACAAACAACACTAAATCAATTATATTCTCGGTGGCTTATTAACCAAGAAAACCCGTCCCTGCCTTGAGGAAACGGGTTTTCTTGGTTAATAAGCGTTTCGGAGTTACACAAACGTATGCAGGGTGACTCGAGAAGTCTCAGTGTTTCGCTTTCTCTTGGGATTAATGAAAAGAAAGAAGAGAGGGGATTTCCCCCTCTCTACGCAATGTTTACCAATCAGGTTCAACTCGATAAGGCCCATACTTCGGATCACACGCTTCCGATATTACAGGCGAGGAAAAGAACACCACAAGAGCAAAAACCAAAAGTAGCTTCTGCATTAAACTCTCCTCCTTCTATTGTTACAAAATATTATCACATATGTTTTCTATTAACTCCATGTTTTCAAAGGACAGATTTTTACTGTTAGTTCGATGATGGCGTAGGAACAGTCGTATGCCTTCAATAACCTCTGTAGATATTCCTATGTGCTTGTAATACTTGATGCTTTCGATCAGGCTATGAAATCCTGGATCATATCTCTCTATTGAGATTAAGCACAACGCCTTACGTCTGTAGTATTGGGCCAGTGTCTTAATTCGGTACGGATGCTGCGGCATTTTCTCTGGCAGAAACTGATCCTCCGTTTCGATCAATAGCATGAGATCGTCTGTCTTTCCAGCCTCCAAATACGATTCCATGAGGTCGACCACGATGGATATACGCCCTTCTCTGTCAGTCTCATTTAAGCAGATGTTGAACAAATTGATTGCGTCCTCGTGCTGCCCTTTTTTCGCAAGGAGAGTAGCGCGAAAATGGTTTTTTCGAAAATCAGCGTATTCGCTGTTTTCATACTCTTTTAGGTAGATGTCAGCTACATGGAAGTCCCCAAAGTAAATACACGAGTTGAATAGGGAGATATATGCAGATGCTTTAGGTCTGTTATCTGACCGATCTTCCCGTAAACCGAGCCTACATAAATCGATACTTTCGTCGTGCAAGTCGAGTATGTTGGCGTGAACACCCATTTTATAATAGTAATCGATTCGATCTTCTACATAGAGATGCTCGACATAGAGAAGCAGTTCTTTCCCACGTCGATACGTTTCCTCGAAACGAGAGAAGTCGTCACGCTCAATCAAATACCTTTCATACAAGGCGTTTGCTAGATATGAGGGTATTCCCCTGCTTCTTGCGAAACTAATAATCGTTTCGCATAAGATGCGTTTTATTCGTTTGTTCTCTGTATCTCTGGCTGTACTGGCGATATGATCTAACGCTCTAAACGTATCAATCTTTGGTGACTCTAAATAACGCGTAGCAACTTTAGCGACAAGAGCTTCCCATCCTTCGTTGATAACCTCTGCAAGGACGAGCTCTAATGTCTTAGGATTATGTGTAGTGTCCACAAATGCGTTTATGATGATGCTGGGTGCTATATCGATGGCTTCCGCTATCTTTCTCCAAGTGGCATAGCTGGGCCGTTTAGTCTCTCCTGTTTCAATTAACGATATGGTACTTTTACTGACTCCTGACAATTCCGAAAGGTCTGCTAGTGTTAGATTGCGTCGACTACGATGACTGCTAATGAGTTCACCTAATGAAAGCGACACCTCATTAAGCCCCCTTTTTTCCCAAATTTTGTATTTAATTTCACTTTATCACAAAAAAAATTGGATGGGTAAACATTTTTCCAGTAAATGAAAAAACTTTTGCTAGGTTCTTTCGTATATTCTTGTTCAATGTAAGGTTTTGGATTATTGTGAGGGCGAAACATACAACTAGGGAGGAATTTACCAGTGAAAAGAACGTCAATTCTTGTATTGTCATTAGGCATCGTATTAAGTGGCTGCGGTACAACGCCAGACAGTAATGCGCCAGCTCCAGCAACTACAACTACCTCATCTGCTCCAGCTTCTGAACAGAAAACTATGTCAGCCGAGGAAGTGAGTAGATTTAAGGAGTACGCTCCAAACTTAAAGGGTGGGCCATTTATTACCGAGGCCGAGATTGTTAACCAAAACGAAGCGGTAATCACCTATGCAGACTTTGCAACTTTGAAAAAGACTAAACCTGAAACCGGAATGATAGAAGCAGATGCAAAGAACTATTGGGAGTCTGGAGACGCGATCAACAAAACCTTGATGGAAGAGCCGATCCGACTGCTAAAGGAGTTCCCTGAACTGCAAAAGGTGAAGGTAACTCTTAATCATGGAAAAAAATATACCACTGAGGTTGATAGAGCTACTATCGAGGATTATTTGAAGGTAAACCTTGCTGAAACTAAAACTGATAAAGACAAGTGGCGGAATGAACTCGTAAACAAGTTTTTCACCAAAGAAGAACGCGCAAAATACATTGAAAAATTTGTGAAGGCGGAGTAAACAGGAAAGCCCTAGAACATAATCTCTAGGACTCTCGTCGTGACCATATTTTGACCATATTTCTATCAGAAAGTATCTTAAGTAAACGGAATCTAAGTTGTAAATCTTCCTATTAATATGCGGAAACCTTAACGAATCGAAACCAACAATGAAAGAGCGTAAGAAATACGGCTTGAAAGCAGCTCGTCGCGCACCTCAATTCTCCAAGCGCTAATTGCTGTTCGATACAACCCCTTGTCTGTTCGCAGGCAGGGGGTTTTTCCTTTTCACAAACGGGTATATTTGTCCATGTTTGTCCATAAGATGGAACGAGAATGGGACAAAGGGGACGATAAACTGTGACACGAAAAGGAGTAGGCTGGATATTAGCTTTCGCGGTGCTTATGCTGTTGTTCACCTACGAAGCGCCTGATCGTTCTTCCTGGCAGGCATGGTCGCTGCCACTGACGGGAACGGTCATAGCTATTGACCCTGGGCATGGGGGAATAGACGGCGGTGCCGTTTCCAAAGCCGGGGATGTAGTTGAGAAAGAAGTGACTTTGGCCATTAGCATGTACTTACGGGATTTCCTTCAGCAGTCAGGAGCGTTTGTAGTTATGACGAGGGAGGAAGACAAGGATTTGGCGAGTCCAGATGCGGCGCAGGCTCGCAAACGAAAATCTGAGGATATTCGAAACCGAGTAAGGCTGGTCAATGATAGTACACCGGATTTTTTGGTCAGTATACACGTTAATTCCATCCCTTCTCCGAAATGGTCGGGAGCACAGACTTTTTATTCCCCTAGCTTCAAAAAGAGCGCAGAAGTTTCTTATTTGATACAAGATGAAATCAAGCGGGTGATCGGTCATACAGATCGGGTTCCGAGTAAGACGAACAATGTGTTCTTGATTCGGGAGGTTAACTGCCCGGCCGTTTTGGTAGAGGTAGGCTTTGTCAGCAATACAGAGGAGGCAAAGCGACTTCAGAGCGTTGAATACCAAAAGGCAATGGCGAATGCCATTTATCAGGGGATCTTACGTCAGTATTCAGGAGAAAAAGCGCCAATTACACCTTAAGAGGGCGGTGGTCGTGTTCCGACCGCCCGAATATGCTATAATGAACGCGCATAAGCTGTCGTTATACCAGCATGGAAATGTTTGAAAAGATCATAGATGAGGTGAACCAGAATGTTGACCAGAGAACAGGTTCTCGAAGCACTACGCGATGTAAAAGACCCTGAAATTAATCGTAGCTTGGTCGAGCTCAACATGATTCGGGATATCCATATTGAAGGCAAGACAGTAAGTCTCACGGTCGTTCTGACGATTTCGGGCTGTCCGCTCAAAGCCAAGATCGAGGACGATGTCGTTGCAGCTGTGAAAGCGCTGGGAGCCGAAGAAGTACGCCTGCAATTCGGTTCGATGACGGACGAGGAACGTGCGGCTCTGTCTGCCCAGCTTCGCAAGAACCAAGGTGGGCAAACACATAACATGACACCCGGACAAGCTCCCCTTTTGAACCCGATCTTGGCGAAGGATTCGAATACGACCTTTATCGCGGTTACTTCCGGAAAAGGTGGCGTCGGAAAATCGACGGTAACAGTGAACCTGGCCGTTGCGCTCGCGCGTTTAGGAAAAAAAGTGGGCATTATCGACGCAGACATTTACGGCTTTAGTGTGCCCGATATGATGAATATTGAACAACGACCAACCGTGATTGGTGAAACGATTTTGCCTGTTGAAAAGCAAAACGTAAAGGTTATGTCCATGGGCTTTTTTGTGGAAGACAACTCTCCGATCATTTGGCGTGGCCCTATGTTGGGGAAAATGCTGCGTAACTTTTTCACGGAAGTACACTGGGGCGAAGGATTGGACTACCTCTTGCTGGACTTGCCTCCAGGAACGGGAGATATGGCCCTCGACGTACACACCATGATTCCGCAAAGTATGGAGATTGTGGTAACCACTCCTCATGCTACTGCGGCGTTTGTTGCAGCTCGTGCAGGCGCTATGGCAAAGCGAACTGGTCATGAAATCCTCGGTATTGTGGAAAACATGGCGTGGTACGAAGCAAAGGATGGTTCCAAAGAATACGTATTCGGGCGTGGTGGAGGAGCTAAACTTGCCGAGACCTTGGCATGTGAGCTGCTCGCTCAAATTCCGCTGGGACAACCGGATAATCATCCATCTGAACCTGATTATTCTCCATCCATCTATGGAGAAAAGACGGACATTGGTCAGCTTTACATCGATATGGCCAAACGTGTGATAGAAAAATGCGGGGAAGCCGTCAAACAATAGTTACCAAGAAGATGAAAAAGGTGGGCTCTGCAATAGAGCTCACCTTTGCGTTTTAAGAAGAGCTACCGCCGCCTCCGCCGGAACCTCCACCCTTACCTTCTTTTCCCTTTCCTTTTTTCTTCGACTTCAGTTCCTTTGGTTTTGTCATGTCCTCGGATACTTTGGTCATGATCTTCATGAGTTCAGCCTGGAACAAAGGACTTTGCAAGGATTCCTTCATCACTTGCATGGTTTGCTGTCGATAAGCAGAGCTTTTCATCAGGTCCATCAAATTTTTCTCAAACTCAGGGTCTTTCATTACGCTTATGAGCTCTTTTTGATATTCAGGATCCTTCATCAGGTCCTTCATTAGCGTTTTTTGTTCATTTTTCATGGATTTCGCCATGGCGCTTGCGAATTTCGGGTCTTTAAATGCTTCTTTGATGTGCGTACTATTGGGATTCGTCATGCTTTGAATCAAGGTTGTCCGCACCGTTGACTCGTCAAGCATCAGGCTTTGCTTGAACTTTTCATCCTTCATCATCTTGCTAACAGATTGCTTCGCTTCGTCCGTCTGTAATATGTCCAGCACCATGTCTTTGACGCTTTTATAATCAGGCTGAGACGAACTTTGCGCTTGTCCGCCACCCCCGCAACTGGTTAGCACCAGACAGACAAGAGCGGTTAACCAAAAAGACATCGTCTTTTTTCTCATGGGGTGGACACCTCCTTCTTTACTCTGCCTACAAGTAACGTGTGCATTTTGTTTTGTTCTTACGCTAGTATTTTCTTGTATCCATTGGTACAATCATATTCGATGTGGATGGGAGGGAATAATTGGTGAGTTTGCGTAAGTATGGCTGGCTTTTTATTACCACGCTTTTGCTTGGGGGATTAGGTGGGATCCTGGTTGCCCTTATTTTTGATTGGGACAAGCTGTTCATGGGTAGCACCGGTAACTTGTTTGTCGGCTTGTTCATGTATCTACTGTATGGA